>NZ_JBLIYT010000060.1:0-223 GCF_057480795.1 Pseudomonas sp. P110(2024) | reverse complement strand
ATATAATCCTGTAGGAGCGGGCTCGCCCCGCGGAAGGGCTGGAATAGCCAATGCATAATGAACTGTAAAACAACTAACTTCGCATTTCTTGCTCTTGCTTCTAAGTGCGCGGTAGTTCAGGCAACACCAATTGCGACTTCAGGAGGCCGAGCGGAGTTCTTGCGGAGGGAGGTGACGGCCATGGATGGCCGTCAAGCGCTGCGCCCCAGGATGGGGCGTTCAG
>NZ_JBLIYT010000059.1:0-229 GCF_057480795.1 Pseudomonas sp. P110(2024) | reverse complement strand
TCCAGTTATTGCGATGGAGGGACGGAGAAGGCTAGGCCAGCTTGGCGTTGGTTGTCCAAGTTTAAGGTGGTAGGCTGAGATCTTAGGCAAATCCGGGATCTCAAGGCCGAGAGCTGATGACGAGTGCTCATTAGAGCGCGAAGTGGTTGATGCCATGCTTCCAAGAAAAGCTCCTAAGCTTCAGATAACTGGGAACCGTACCCCAAACCGACACAGGTGGTTAGGTAGA
>NZ_JBLIYT010000058.1:0-234 GCF_057480795.1 Pseudomonas sp. P110(2024) | reverse complement strand
AAAGCACCCTGCGAAAGCGTACGCCTCGCAGGGTGCCGGGGTGACCATCTCATTAAGTAACCCGCCGTAAGGGCGGAAAGGTGAATAAGCGTCGACATCATAAATGAATGCGCATACAACTTTCAAAACCACCCAAGGAAGTGTCAGATTTTTTGTGTGCGGGCCGGTAACGGCCTGCCGTCAGGCAGGCCCTGACTTTCACCAGGTCGGCCTGATGAACCGATCTCCGTACAA
>NZ_JBLIYT010000057.1:0-248 GCF_057480795.1 Pseudomonas sp. P110(2024) | reverse complement strand
GGGAAGCCCCACACTACCATCGGCGATGCATCGTTTCACTGCTGAGTTCGGGATGGGATCAGGTGGTTCCAATGCTCTATGGTCGTCAAGAAATTCTGTGTGCCGGTCCGTCCGAGGGACGTGCCAGCGAATCTCTGTACTCTCTACTTAAAGACAAAACCCCTACCTGCTCGCGCAGATAGGGGTTTTGCGAAATGAATCTTGACGATGACCTACTCTCACATGGGGAAGCCCCACACTACCATCGG
>NZ_JBLIYT010000056.1:0-250 GCF_057480795.1 Pseudomonas sp. P110(2024) | reverse complement strand
CATGTCCCGCCAGGTTGCACCTGAGCACAGCACCCACAACACGCCGTTGAGCATCAAGCGATCGTCAACTCTTGGGCGTCCTGTACGTCGATGTGCGGTAAAGAGATCCGCGACTACTTCCCATTCTGCGTCGGAAAGTTCGTATCGCTTGGACATGGCAGAATCCTTCGCCTAAAAAGCGAGAACTCTACGGAAAATCAGGCCTCCAGAGACTCCGGTGAGGTTTCAAAGGTTTTCATACAGAACCTAG
>NZ_JBLIYT010000055.1:0-254 GCF_057480795.1 Pseudomonas sp. P110(2024) | reverse complement strand
CCAAGGAACCTTCAACAAAATGCTCAAGCGGTTACACCTCAAACTCAATGCACAGGGCCAGATTGACTTGACCACCTGGTGCATCGACTCAACCGCCGTGAGGGCCACCCGAGCCTCTGCCGGAGCAGGCAAAAAAGGGGGGCTGAAGAACCAAAGGACCACGCACTTGGACGAAGCCGGGGCGGGTTGACGACGAAAATTCACATGGTCAGTGACGCCCGTGGCATCCCACTCCACTTCACGCTCTCTGGTGG
>NZ_JBLIYT010000054.1:0-260 GCF_057480795.1 Pseudomonas sp. P110(2024) | reverse complement strand
TGTACGGAGATCGGTTCATCAGGCCGACCTGGTGAAAGTCAGGGCCTGCCTGACGGCAGGCCGTTACCGGCCCGCACACAAAAAATCTGACACTTCCCCTTTTCGCCTTTACGGCGACCTACTTTTCTCTAGGGAAAAGTAGGCAAAACCGTTCCGCTCCGTTCATCCGGCCCCTACGCTTCGCTCCGGGGTTCCCTCGCTCCGTTCTTGCTCCCGGGAGGACCGCGCTGAACGCCCCATCCTGGGGCGCAGCGCTTGAC
>NZ_JBLIYT010000053.1:0-274 GCF_057480795.1 Pseudomonas sp. P110(2024) | reverse complement strand
CTTGCGTAGGGAGGTGACGGCCATGGATGGCCGTCAAGCGCTGCGCCCCAGGATGGGGCGTTCAGCGCGGTCCTCCCGGGAGCAAGAACGGAGCGAGGGGACCCCGGAGCGAAGCGCAGGGGCCGGATGAACGGAGCGGGGCGGCTTTGGTTACTTTGGCCGCGGACGGCGAGTTAAGACCAATCTATGGTCACCCCATTTTTTGCAATACTGTTCATCAGATGGAATGGATGGCTTGCTTCAATCTATCCGGCGTCTATTGGGCTCGCATCCC
>NZ_JBLIYT010000052.1:0-277 GCF_057480795.1 Pseudomonas sp. P110(2024) | reverse complement strand
CCATCGACCCCAACACGCCGCAACTGGCGATGTTCAACGAGGCAGAGAGCGAGCCTCTGTTGACGGTGGAGACGCCGGATGAAGAAGTCGTCACACCAGCGCCACGCCGGGGAAAACGCAAGCCACTCTCGGCTGATCTGCCGCGTATCGAAGTCATCCACGAACTGCCTGAACACGGACTGACCTGTGCATGCGGTTGCCGCAAGCATGAGATCGGTGAGGAAATCAGCGAGCAGCTGGATATCGTGCCGATGCAGATCCGCGTGCTCAAACATGT
>NZ_JBLIYT010000051.1:0-287 GCF_057480795.1 Pseudomonas sp. P110(2024) | reverse complement strand
CGCGACTTCAGGAGGCCGAACGCAGGACTTGCGGAGGGAGGTGACGGGCATGGATGCCCGTCAAGCGCTGGGGCCCAGGATGGGCCCTGCAGCGCGGTCCTCCCGGGAGCAAGGCCGGAGTGAGGGAACCCGGAGCGAAGCGCAGGGCCGGATGAATGGAGCGCCACGGCTTTGGTTACTTTGGCCACGACCAATCTATGGTCACCCCATTTTTTGCAATACTGTTCATCAGATGGAATGGATGGCTTGCTTCAATCTATCCGGCGTCTATTGGGCTCGCATCCCGC
>NZ_JBLIYT010000050.1:0-294 GCF_057480795.1 Pseudomonas sp. P110(2024) | reverse complement strand
CACTCCGGCCTTGCTCCCGGGAGGACCGCGCTGCAGGGCCCATCCTGGGCCCCAGCGCTTGACGGGCATCCATGCCCGTCACCTCCCTCCGCAAGACCTCCGTTCGCCTCCTGAAGTCGCGAAGTTACGGGCGGCGCCTGGGTTGGCGCAGCTGTCGCTAGTTGCAGCTTAATTAATCTTTCGATCGCATCGCGAGGCAAGCCCGCTCCCACCCAACAGTCGACGTTATATATAATCCTGTAGGAGCGGGCTCGCCCCGCGGAAGGGCTGGAATAGCCAATGCATAATGAACTG
>NZ_JBLIYT010000049.1:0-302 GCF_057480795.1 Pseudomonas sp. P110(2024) | reverse complement strand
GGCGAAAAGGTGACTATGCGTCGACATCGCAAACGAATGCACTTACAACCATTAAAACCAGCGCCGACCGACTTTGACTTTGACTTTGACTTTGACTTTTAGAGCATGTGTTTTGAAAGCTATATGCGCATTCATTCGCGATGGTGACGCGAAGTCACCTTTCCGCCCTTACGGCGGGTAACTTTTTGAAGGATCAAAAAGTCACCAAAAAATCCTCGCTCCATTCATCCGGCCCCTACGCTTCGCTCCGGGGTTCCCTCGCTCCGTTCTTGCTCCCGGGAGGACCGCGCTGAACGCCCCAT
>NZ_JBLIYT010000048.1:0-318 GCF_057480795.1 Pseudomonas sp. P110(2024) | reverse complement strand
GAGCAAGAGCAAGAGCAAGAGCAAGAGCAAGAGCAAGAGCAAGAGCAAGAGCAAGAGCAAGAGCAAGAGCAAGAGCAAGAGCAAGAGCAAGAGCAAGAGATCATTTTTTCTGTAGTTTGTTATTCCTTGAATGTTTCGACCTCTTCGCGGGGCAAACCCGCCCCTACAGGGCTGTATATAACCGCGACTGGCGATATTCGAGAGATTAATTAAACTTTCAACTAGCGACAGCTGCGTTAGTTCAGGCGCCGCCCGTAACTTGCGCGACTTCAGGAGGCCGAACGCAGGTCTTGCGGAGGGAGGTGACGGGCATGGATG
>NZ_JBLIYT010000047.1:0-333 GCF_057480795.1 Pseudomonas sp. P110(2024) | reverse complement strand
TTCGAATCGAGGTAGGCCACGCAAGCGCTGCCGCTGGCTCCTGGCCGACAAAGGCTATGACGCAGAATCCTTGCGGCAATACTGCGACCGCTATCGGATACAGCCGGTGATTCCGCTGCGTGACATGAAACGCAAGCCGAAGCCGGGCTTGCCGCGGCTATTTGACAAGCCCAAGTATCGGCAGCGGAACGCTATCGAACGGCTATTTGGTTGGTTGAAGGAGCACCGCCGCCTGGGTACACGCTATTGCAAGCTAGCGGAAAGCTTCGCTGCGATGCTCACGCTGGCTTGCTGGCGGCGGTGTTTACGACATTACTTTTCGTACACTGCCTA
>NZ_JBLIYT010000046.1:0-350 GCF_057480795.1 Pseudomonas sp. P110(2024) | reverse complement strand
ACCTCCCTACGCAAGAACTCCGCTCGGCCTCCTGAAGTCGCAATTGGTGTTGCCTGAACTATCGCGCACTTAGAAGCAAGAGCAAGAGCAAGAGCAAGAAGCGCGAAGTTAGTTTTTTGACCATTAGTTATGTATTGGCTGTTCCGGCCCTTTCGCGGGGCAAGCCCGCTCCCACAGGATTATATATAACGGCGACTATCGCGTGGGAGCCGGCTTGCCTCGCGATGCGATCGAGAGATTAATTAAGTTTAAACTAGCGACAGCTGCGTTAGTTCAGGCGCCGCCCGTAACTTGCGCGACTTCAGGAGGCCGAACGCAGGTCTTGCGGAGGGAGGTGACGGGCATGGATG
>NZ_JBLIYT010000045.1:0-361 GCF_057480795.1 Pseudomonas sp. P110(2024) | reverse complement strand
CCGGCACGGGATCGACATTCCACGTCAGACACTGGCGCGCTGGATCATCCAATGCAGCGAACATGTCCAGCCGCTGCTGAATTTGATGCGTGAGCGATTGCTGGAAAGTCCGGTCATCCATTGCGATGAAACCCGTGTCCAGGTACTGAAAGAACCGGATCGAGATCCGACCAGCCAATCCTGGATGTGGGTGCAAGTCAGCGGACCGCCTGACCGAAAAATCGTGCTGTTCGACTACAGCTCCAGTCGGGCGCAGGAAGTTCCGTTGCGCCTGCTGGAAAGTTATCGCGGGTATGTCATGACGGACGATTACGCCGGCTATAACGCGTTGGCGCTGCAGCCTGGCGTGGAACGGTTGGCG
>NZ_JBLIYT010000044.1:0-396 GCF_057480795.1 Pseudomonas sp. P110(2024) | reverse complement strand
CGCGCTGCAGGGCCCATCCTGGGCCCCAGCGCTTGACGGGCATCCATGCCCGTCACCTCCCTCCGCAAGTCCTGCGTTCGGCCTCCTGAAGTCGCGCAATTTACGGGCGGCGCCTGAACTAACGCAGCTGTCGCTAGTTTAAACTTAATTAATCTCTCGATCGCATCGCGAGGCAAGCCCGCTCCCAAACGATAGTCGCCGTTATATATAACCCTGTGGGAGCGGGCTTGCCCCGCGAAAGGACCGGAACAGCCAATACATAACTAATGGTCAAACAACTAACTTCGCGCTTCTTGCTCTTGCTCTTGCTCTTGCTCTTGCTTCTAAGTGCGCGATAGTTCAGGCAACACCAATTGCGACTTCAGGAGGCCGAGCGGAGTTCTTGCGTAGGGAGGT
>NZ_JBLIYT010000043.1:0-401 GCF_057480795.1 Pseudomonas sp. P110(2024) | reverse complement strand
GGCTCATGCTGCTGATCACATTGTTGGCCTTCAGGAAGCTTTGCCAATCTGAGCTACTGAACTGACTGCCTTGGTCTGAGTGAATCATCACTTGCTGCTGTGGCTTGCGTCGCCACACGGCCATCAGCATGGCGTCGATGGCCAGGTCGCTGCTCATCCTGGGCTTCATTGACCAACCAATGACTTGGCGAGAGAACAGATCCAACACTACCGCCAGGTACAGCCACCCTTCATAGGTGCGGATGTAGGTGATATCGGTCACCCAGACCTTATTCGGCTCACTGACCTTGAACTGCCGGGCCAGATGGTTGGGCGATGCCACTGTTGGTTTTCCGCCATAAAACCCAGGACGACGGCGATAGCCCGTTTGCGAACGCAGCCCCTCTGCCTGCATCAAGCGA
>NZ_JBLIYT010000042.1:0-430 GCF_057480795.1 Pseudomonas sp. P110(2024) | reverse complement strand
TCGTAACAAGGTAGCCGTAGGGGAACCTGCGGCTGGATCACCTCCTTAATCGAAGACATCAGCCTGCTGATGAGCTCCCACACGAATTGCTTGATTCATGCTGTAAAGACGATCAAGACCCTATATAGGTCTGTAGCTCAGTTGGTTAGAGCGCACCCCTGATAAGGGTGAGGTCGGCAGTTCAAATCTGCCCAGACCTACCAATATGCGGGGCCATAGCTCAGCTGGGAGAGCGCCTGCCTTGCACGCAGGAGGTCAGCGGTTCGATCCCGCTTGGCTCCACCACTTCGCTGTACTTGCTTGATCAAACTCAGAAATGAGCATTCGGATCGAATGTTGATTTCTGACTTTTGTCAGATCGTTCTTTAAAAATTCGGATATGTGATAGATAGACTGAATGCCAGTTTCACTGCTGGTTATTCAGGCTAAG
>NZ_JBLIYT010000041.1:0-438 GCF_057480795.1 Pseudomonas sp. P110(2024) | reverse complement strand
CGCGCTGCAGGGCCCATCCTGGGCCCCAGCGCTTGACGGGCATCCATGCCCGTCACCTCCCTCCGCAAGTCCTGCGTTCGGCCTCCTGAAGTCGCGCAAGTTACGGGCGGCGCCTGAACTGGCGCAGCTGTCGCTAGTTTAAATTTAATTAATCTCTCGATCGCATCGCGGGGCAAGCCCGCTCCCACGCGATAGTCGTCGTTATATAGATCTCTGTATGAGCGGGCTTGTCCCGCGAAAGGGCCGGAACAGCCAATATATAAATAATTATCAAAAACTAACTTCGCATCTCTTGCTCTTGCTCTTGCTCTTGCTTCTAAGCGCGCGATAGTTCAGGCACCGCCAATTGCGACTTCAGGAGGCCGAGCGGAGTTCTTGCGGAGGGAGGTGACGGCCATGGATGGCCGTCAAGCGCTGCGCCCCAGGATGGGGCGTTCA
>NZ_JBLIYT010000039.1:0-453 GCF_057480795.1 Pseudomonas sp. P110(2024) | reverse complement strand
CGCTGAACGCCCCATCCTGGGGCGCAGCGCTTGACGGCCATCCATGGCCGTCACCTCCCTTCGCAAGAACTCCGCTCGGCCTCCTGAAGTCGCAATTGGCGGCGCCTGAACTATCGCGCGCTTAGAAGCAAGAGCAAGAAGCGCGAAGTTATGTTTGACAGTTAGCTATGTATTGGCTGTTCCGGCCCTTTCGCGGGGCAAGCCCGCTCCTACAGGGTTATATATAGCGGCGACTATTGCGTGGGAGCGGGCTTGCCCCGCGATACGATCTAGAGATTAACTAAGTTTAAACTAGCGACAGCTGCGCCAGTTCAGGCGCCGCTCGTAACTTCGCGACTTCAGGAGGCCGAACGTAGGACTTGCGGAGGGAGGTGACGGGCATGGATGCCCGTCAAGCGCTGGGGCCCAGGATGGGCCCTGCAGCGCGGTCCTCCCGGGAGCAAGGCCGGAGTG
>NZ_JBLIYT010000038.1:0-463 GCF_057480795.1 Pseudomonas sp. P110(2024) | reverse complement strand
CTTAGCCTGAATAACCAGCAGTGAAACTGGCATTCAGTCTATCTATCACATATCCGAATTTTTAAAGAACGATCTGACAAAAGTCAGAAATCAACATTCATCACCGAATGTTCATTTCTAAGTTCTGAGCAGTGCTGCGAAACCTGAAAGAGTGGTGGAGCCAAGCGGGATCGAACCGCTGACCTCCTGCGTGCAAGGCAGGCGCTCTCCCAGCTGAGCTATGGCCCCGTATCCTAGGCCGCACCAAGTAATTGGTAGGTCTGGGCAGATTTGAACTGCCGACCTCACCCTTATCAGGGGTGCGCTCTAACCAACTGAGCTACAGACCTATAACAGGGTCGCGTTACAGCATCGTCTTTACACAATGAATCAAGCAATTCGTGTGGGAGCTCATCAGCAGGCTGATGTCTTCGATTAAGGAGGTGATCCAGCCGCAGGTTCCCCTACGGCTACCTTGTTACGA
>NZ_JBLIYT010000037.1:0-538 GCF_057480795.1 Pseudomonas sp. P110(2024) | reverse complement strand
CTGGTGTGACGACTTCTTCATCCGGCGTCTCCACCGTCAACAGAGGCTCGCTCTCTGCCTCGTTGAACATCGCCAGTTGCGGCGTGTTGGGGTCGATGGCCTGCTCGGACTTGCGGCCGAAAAGACGATCACGCAGCAACTTGATCTGTTCTTTCAGATCAACGATGTGGGTGGCGTAGGCTTCTTTGACTTCCTGCTCACGCGAGCGTGCTGCGTAAGCCTCAAGGAGCATTTGCTTGAGCAGGACAGGGTCATCGGGAAGGTCATCGGGCATGGAATTCATGCCGAGGATTATACCGATTCAGGCAACGAAACGAGGGGTCAAAACCTGATGCGGACGGTTGCGCCAGAGGTCGAAGCCGTCGAGTAGCCAGTTCAGCTCCTGAACAGTCAGGACAATGGCTTCGTCAGTGATGTCGGGCGAGGTTTTGAAGCGTTCGGATTCCAGGCGCTTGAGCCAGAGACAGAAACCGTTGCGCTCCCAATAGAGGATCTTCACGCGATTGCGCGGTTTGTTGAGGAACACGAAAAGAACCGG
>NZ_JBLIYT010000036.1:0-585 GCF_057480795.1 Pseudomonas sp. P110(2024) | reverse complement strand
TCTACCTAACCACCTGTGTCGGTTTGGGGTACGGTTCCCAGTTATCTGAAGCTTAGGAGCTTTTCTTGGAAGCATGGCATCAACCACTTCGCGCTCTAAAGAGCACTCGTCATCAGCTCTCGGCCTTGAAATCCCGGATTTGCCTAAGATCTCAGCCTACCACCTTAAACTTGGACAACCAACGCCAAGCTGGCCTAGCCTTCTCCGTCCCTCCATCGCAATAACTGGAAGTACAGGAATATTAACCTGTTTTCCATCGACTACGCTTTTCAGCCTCGCCTTAGGGACCGACTAACCCTGCGTCGATTAACGTTGCGCAGGAAACCTTGGTCTTTCGGCGTGCGAGTTTTTCACTCGCATTGTCGTTACTCATGTCAGCATTCGCACTTCTGATACCTCCAGCAAGCTTCTCAACTCACCTTCACAGGCTTACAGAACGCTCCTCTACCGCGTCATCAAAGATGACACCCGTAGCTTCGGTGCATGGTTTGAGCCCCGTTACATCTTCCGCGCAGGCCGACTCGACTAGTGAGCTATTACGCTTTCTTTAAAGGGTGGCTGCTTCTAAGCCAACCTCCTAGCTGT
>NZ_JBLIYT010000034.1:0-1209 GCF_057480795.1 Pseudomonas sp. P110(2024) | reverse complement strand
GAGGGTGTCAGAAATTTTGTGTTCGGGCATAACATGAGTAAGAGGTGCATGTATGCCAACCAAAAAGAAACCCTTGCGTGACCTGCCCAAAATCCCCAAAGAGCTGCTGGAGCAGTTCGGTGAGGGCCTGATGACCGCAGAGGCTATCGAGGATGCCTCTGCGGCGTTCAAGAAGGCCTTGATCGAACGCGCTCTGCACGCCGAACTTGGCCACCACCTGGGTTATCCGCCGGGCGCGCAGCGCCCAGAGGATGAAACCAACCAGCGTAACGGCAAGAGTGGCAAGACGGTTTTGACCGGCGATGGCCCGCTGCGGCTGGAAATTCCTCGTGACCGAGACGGCAGTTTTGCGCCCATTCTCATCCCCAAGCATGAGCGGCGGTACACCGGTTTCGATGACAAGATCATCGCCATGTACGCCCGTGGCATGACGGTCAGAGAGATCCGAGCCTTTCTGTCCGAGCAGTATGGAACAGAGGTCTCACCCGACTTCATCAGCTCTGTGACAGACGAGGTCATGGAAGAAATTGGCGCGTGGCAGCAGCGGCCACTGGAGCCCATGTACCCGGTCATTTTCTTCGATGCACTGCGGGTGAAGATCCGCGAAGAAGGCTTGGTGCGCAACAAGGCCATTTACTTGGCGCTGGGCGTTCTACCCGACGGGACGCGCGATATCTTGGGCATCTGGATCGAGAACACCGAGGGTGCGAAGTTCTGGATGAAGGTCTTTAACGATCTCAAGACACGTGGTGTCGAGGATGTGCTGATTGCCGTGACCGATGGCCTCAAAGGCATGCCAGAGGCTCTCAGCGCCGTGTTTCCAGAGACGACGCTGCAGACGTGCATCGTGCACCTGATCCGCAACAGCCTGGACTTTGCAGCCTGGGACAAGCGGCGGGCACTGGCCAAGGCGCTCAAGCCGATCTACCAGGCCATCAACGCCGAAGCGGCTGAGCAGGCACTCGATGAGTTTGAAAACGGGCCCTGGGGCAAGCAGTATCCAACGGTCGTTGCGGCCTGGAGACGCGCCTGGGATCGAGTGATTCCCTTCTTTGTCTTCCCACCAGCCATCCGGAAAGTGATCTACACCACCAACGCCATCGAGAGTATCAATGCCCAGCTGCGCAAGATCATCAAGACCCGAGGCCATTTCCCGAACGATGACGCAGCTACCAAGCTGATCTGGCTGGGGCTGCGAAACATCACGGC
>NZ_JBLIYT010000033.1:0-1325 GCF_057480795.1 Pseudomonas sp. P110(2024) | reverse complement strand
GAATGTTGATTTCTGACTTTTGTCAGATCGTTCTTTAAAAATTCGGATATGTGATAGATAGACTGAATGCCAGTTTCACTGCTGGTTATTCAGGCTAAGGTAAAATTTGTGAGTTCTGCTCAGCAATGAGCAACATGCGAATTTTCGGCGAATGTCGTCTTCACAGTATAACCAGATTGCTTGGGGTTATATGGTCAAGTGAAGAAGCGCATACGGTGGATGCCTTGGCAGTCAGAGGCGATGAAAGACGTGGTAGCCTGCGATAAGCTTTGGGGAGTCGGCAAACAGACTGTGATCCAGAGATCTCTGAATGGGGGAACCCAGCCAGCATAAGCTGGTTATCTTGTACTGAATACATAGGTGCAAGAGGCGAACCAGGGGAACTGAAACATCTAAGTACCCTGAGGAAAAGAAATCAACCGAGATTCCCTTAGTAGTGGCGAGCGAACGGGGACCAGCCCTTAAGCTGGTTTGAGATTAGTGGAACGCTCTGGAAAGTGCGGCCATAGTGGGTGATAGCCCCGTACACGAAAATCTCTTGCCAGTGAAATCGAGTAGGACGGAGCACGAGAAACTTTGTCTGAACATGGGGGGACCATCCTCCAAGGCTAAATACTACTGACTGACCGATAGTGAACCAGTACCGTGAGGGAAAGGCGAAAAGAACCCCGGAGAGGGGAGTGAAATAGAACCTGAAACCGTATGCGTACAAGCAGTGGGAGCCTACTTTGTTAGGTGACTGCGTACCTTTTGTATAATGGGTCAGCGACTTATATTCAGTGGCGAGCTTAACCGAATAGGGGAGGCGTAGCGAAAGCGAGTCTTAATAGGGCGCTTTAGTCGCTGGGTATAGACCCGAAACCGGGCGATCTATCCATGGGCAGGTTGAAGGTTAGGTAACACTGACTGGAGGACCGAACCGACTACCGTTGAAAAGTTAGCGGATGACCTGTGGATCGGAGTGAAAGGCTAATCAAGCTCGGAGATAGCTGGTTCTCCTCGAAAGCTATTTAGGTAGCGCCTCATGTATCACTGTAGGGGGTAGAGCACTGTTTCGGCTAGGGGGTCATCCCGACTTACCAAACCGATGCAAACTCCGAATACCTACAAGTGCCGAGCATGGGAGACACACGGCGGGTGCTAACGTCCGTCGTGAAAAGGGAAACAACCCAGACCGTCAGCTAAGGTCCCAAAGTCATGGTTAAGTGGGAAACGATGTGGGAAGGCTTAGACAGCTAGGAGGTTGGCTTAGAAGCAGCCACCCTTTAAAGAAAGCGTAATAGCTCACTAGTCGAGTCGGCCTGCGCGGAAGATGTAACGGGGCT
>NZ_JBLIYT010000032.1:0-1388 GCF_057480795.1 Pseudomonas sp. P110(2024) | reverse complement strand
GACCAATCTATGGTCACCCCATTTTTTGCAATACTGTTCATCAGATGGAATGGATGGCTTGCTTCAATCTATCCGGCGTCTATTGGGCTCGCATCCCGCGCCACGATGAGCATTCGCACCTGGCGATCCTAACAAAGTAGGCGGCTTCCAAGAGCCAATTGGTCGTTCAGGATCATCGCCAGGCCGATCGGCCGTTTATTTCATCTGTTGTTCAGCTATCGCAAAACCTGATGGTGAAACTCGGTGCAGCACAACGGGGTCAGGCGTTTATCGCGTCTGGCTCCGTTTTATATTGCGTGTGCCGAGTGGCAATGGCCCAAGCGATGCGTGCCAGTTTGTTGGCCAACGCGCAGGCCACCACATTGGAGTGACGTCGCGCGAGCAATGAACGCACCCAATCGGCCAATGGGCCTTTCTGATACTTCAGGCGAAGCATGTAGACCCGTGCGCACAGCACCAGCAAATGCCGAAGGTTCTTGTCGCCACGCTTGCTGATCCCCAGCAAAGCTGGCCTACCACCAGTGCTGTACTGGCGGGGCACCAGACCTACAGAGGCCGCAAAGTCCCGGCTACTGCCGTACTGCCGAGCATCTCCCATTTCTACAGCCAGCAGGCTGGCGGTGATCGGCCCAACACACGGCATGCTCAGCAAACGACTGCCTAGATCATCGTCAGCCAGTTGGCTCTCCAGCTCTTTGTCCAACACCTTGATCTGCTCGCTCAAGTAGACGAAATGATCATGCAGGCGCTGCAGTAATGCGACGAGCCGTATTGGCAGGTCGTGCTCTTCAAGCACCGAAGCAAGGCGTTTGACCACTGACAATCCGGTCGGCAGGCTGACACCGAATTCGAGCAGGAACCCATGCATCTGGTTCACCGTCTTGGTTCGGTCGCGGATCAATGATTCACGCATCCGATGAGAAACAGAGAGCGTTTGCTGCTCAGGCGATTTTGGCGTCACAAAGCGCATGGAGGGTCGGGAAGCGGCTTCGCAGATGGCTTGCGCATCGACGAAGTCATTCTTGTTGCTCTTGACGAAAGGTTTAACGAACTGCGGCGAGATCAGCTTGGCCTCATGATCCATCGCTTTGATTTCTCGCGCCAGGCAGTGTGAACCGGCACAGGCCTCCATCACTACCGTGCAAGGGGGATGATTGGCCAGAAACCGCATCATCTGCTGCCTTGAGCACTTCTTGCGCATTACCTCTTTGCCGAACTTGTCCTGGGCGTGCAGGTGGAAGGTATGTTTACCAATGTCGATGCCGATCAGGGTCACGCTGCTCATGATGACGGTCTCCGAAGTAAAAGCACCCTGCGAAAGCGTACGCCTCGCAGGGTGCCGGGGTGACCATCTCATTAAGTAACCCGCCGTAAGGGCGGAAAGGTGA
>NZ_JBLIYT010000030.1:0-9348 GCF_057480795.1 Pseudomonas sp. P110(2024) | reverse complement strand
GACATGGCAGAATCCTTCGCCTAAAAAGCGAGAACTCTACGGAAAATCAGGCCTCCAGAGACTCCGGTGAGGTTTCAAAGGTTTTCATACAGAACCTAGAAAACGTCCAGCTTCATCAGCATTAAAAATTTTTACCTCCAGCGCTATATCGCTCACTTAACATTCCTCCAGTCGGATTTTTATCGAAGCCGCCCCACTTTACAAAACAAAAAATAACAAAAAAAGGGGACCAAAAAAGTGGATAGATTTAATTTCCTTACTCTAATCTCGGACTACCCGCATGACTGCTCGCCCCCTTCGACCACACCGGGGTCGAAAATAGAGTAGGAAAAATAGATCTGTCCCCTTTTCGACCCGGATCGTGCCTCAGGGGCCGGAGTTGAGTTGGTTGAGCAGCATTATACGAAAAGTAGTATGGTGTTTGCAGACCACTTCAAGATCCACCGCCCCTCCTGTAGACTGCGCACTTTGGCCGGATTAACCCGCCACGTCATGAGATCTGGAAGCTATGGATACAAGTGCACCTCAGGTACGAAACGCCCCACGTCCGGTGCTAGGTTCTGTATGAAAACCTTTGAAACCTCACCGGAGCCTCTGGAAGCCTGATTTTCCGTAGGGAAAAAGGGGACAGATTTATTTCCCCTACTCTAATCTCGACCCACCTACATGATAGCTAGCTCCCTTCGCTGCCAGGAGCCGGAATTAGAGTAGGGAAAATAAATCTGTCCCCTTTCCTCCCCCCAGGAACCGAAATTAGAGTAGGAAAAATACATCTATCCCATTTTTACTCATTTTTACTTCAAATTAGACAATTGATCTTTCACCCACCGCTCATGCTCATCTACAACGTATTCATAATTCGATGACGAATGGTACGCATCCTCCGGTAAAGCTTCCATACCTGAAACCATGGACAATGGTGCGTCAGCAGGCCATTCCCAACTTGACCAAAATTCAGACAATTTTATCAACCCATATACTGGATCAGAGTCTATATTTAACAACAACTCCTCCAACGCAACCGCTCGCCAAACCTTTCTGGATCGGAGCATATCCGACTTTCGGAGTGTACAGATTTTTTCCAGTTGCGCACACAATTCAGATGCTGGCAGTTCACTATCACAAGCCAAACTGACAATTAAATCATATGCCGGACTGTCTTCAGCAATTCTTTCAAGCTCTTTATTTGCAAACTTCTCCACATATAATGCCGGCAAACTCCCTATAAGACCAGGAACACCCAAGACGCCCTGAAGCATCACACCCCAGTCAGTCAGTTCATATTTGGAGATTCGTTCATATACCACTTCAATCATGGCTTCACCGGTATACCATTAACAGCACCATTCGGCACAAACATTCGATGCGTCACACCGCCTAGTTTTGGGTCTACAATCCATTCAAATCTTCCCGCCACACCATTGTAACCACCCTCCACCTGATAAAGCGAGGCGCCATTTTTAAGAGGAAACTTAGTCGCGCTACCTGCATAATTATCAACAATATCGGGAAAACCATGCGCAATCGGAGTCGACGGAAACTCTTGCGTAGCATAAGGGCCATTCGGTCTCTCGGGATACACTGGCAACAAAAAAGCAAAAAAGGGGACAGATCTATTTTATCTACTCTAATTTGGGCCTGCCCTGCTTCCTTCGCTCAATACGTTTTCCAGTGATCTGCGCGATCTCATCCACGAACCGGCTGCTACCCGTCAATTGTCCTCGCTGAATAGCGTCTCGAATCAGGCTAAGCTCTTCGTCCGATATCGCCTGCCTCACAAACTCGGCGTAGCGCTTGCGCCGGAGCTCTTCAGTTTCCCCCAATGCTTCAAACAAGGGGTCTTCATCAAGCCAATTCTGCCGTTTCACAGCCCCCATCCTGGCCGAATAACTTGACCAAGGATAGTCCCCAACCTCAGCTACCATCCGCGCCCGGACTGGATTCAATTCGATGTAGCGGCAACAGGCCAACAGGTAGGTGTCAGACTGCACAATGCTGGACTTAAAACGACTCTCCCACAAGGTACCGGAACGGCCCTCCAGTCGATTACGATAGCGCGTCGCTCGCGCCGCCAGCGTCTTCATCAGCTGGCTAAGTCCTGCGCAAGCATCATCAGGAACCAACAATAGATGCACATGGTTGGTCATCAAGCAGTACGCATAGACTTTCACTCCAAAGGCATCCTTCAACTCTCGGAGATCGGCTAAGTAGCGTTGAAAGTCCGTATCTTGCGCAAACACAACCTGTCGATTGTGACCCCGATGGACAATATGATGCGGGCAGTGTGGTAGCAGTACTCGTCCACCTCTAGGCATGACGGCATCCTCCTTGGATCACCTTGACGACTGATGAATCAGGAGAATGACATGGCTGCTCGACCTATTCGACCCCACAAGGGCCGATATTAGAGTAGGAAAAATAGATCTATTGCAGACGTAGCCGGTACTTCAGCTGCACCAGTTGCTTTTGCACCGAGGCTATTGCCCTTATGCCACCGGCCTAAAATCATCAATCGTCTTGTTTTTCTCTTTCAATAGAGACACAACGAAACCGGGATTGAAAACCATCAAAAACTCAATAGCATCATAAATTTTCCAGCGATGTATTTCGGGATGATCAATTATGGCGATAAGGTGCTTTTCAACAAGAGGCACATACTCTGAGTAATTTTCACTACTCGCGAAATCAAAAATTTTGGCTATTTCAAACGGTTCACTACTCGCCAAAGCAATGATTTTCGATAGGGGGGAATAGATCTGGACTCTCGCAGCCTCGATATCTCCACGATCAGCCACGTTGGCAAAATACCGAGTCACAGCCAAGAGTATTTGGTGATAAGTGTCGTCGTATCCGTGCAGTCGATGAAAATAGACTCCTTCAATGCCTCCAGGTTTGTCCATTCTCCCCTCCAAGGCAATCAACCCTTCATGGATGCCCCAACTGGTCAGTAACTTCGCAGCCAAGAAGTGCTCCTCATCGTTATTCGCATGACGAAGCAAATCCAGCACGGCGTCAATTCTATCCTGTGGAATATCCTCTGGATCCAAATCTCCTGCACTCACGGCATAATCCGCATGTTTTGGAATGTGATTCAAAAGTTCGTATGTTTTCGGCTCCATAAGAAACCTATTTTTTTACCGCTTTAATATAGTCGACCGGCACACAGCCCTTGATCAAACACTTACCATCGCGAAGCAAAAAATGGGATAGATTTATTTTCCCCACTCTAATCTCGGCCTACCTACATGACAGCTGGACCCCTTCGCTGCCAGGAGCCGAAATTAGAGCAGTAAAAATAAATCTGTCCCCTTTTCCTTCGCTTTCCGGTCGTCCCCTTTTCCGATCCAGTGTTGCGCCACCAACCTCCCCTCAGCAGTTACAACTGGAAAAACTCATCTTTCACCTCTTCAAATAACCAGCGTTCTTCAACATCACCAACAGCTCAGCATTTAGTGACTCATCACTAATTCCTTCAGTTTTTCCTGGCCCCCGCCAATGCCAGATAAGCTGTAGAGCCAAACTATCAACCTCGATAAACTCCTCATGGAAAACCTCACTAAGACGTACATTGCCAATAGTAGGATCGACTTTTATCAGATCTCTAAAAACCTGACACGGCAATTTACCTTCGCTGATATCCTCAAGCATAAAACCTCCATTAAAATATACTTTTCATGGCCTCTTGAAAACAACCGTAGTTATATCGCTAAACATTCCCTTTTCAGGCGCCTGAACACTTGTAAACCCATACTTCGCGGCAATACGCCCCGTCCATGTATTTGGAAAAAAGGGGACAGATTTATTTCCCCCACCCTAATCTCGGCCTACCTACATGACAGCTAGATCCCTTCGCTGCCAGGAGCTGGAATTAGAGTAGGAAAAATAAATCTGTCCCCTTTTCCGCAACTGTCATCCGCGCCCGGACTGGATTCAATTCGATGTAGCGGCAACAAGCCAACAGGTAGGTGTCAGACTGCACAATGCTGGACTTAAAACGACTTTCCCACAATGTACCGGTACGACCCTCTAGTCGATTACGATAGCGCGTCGCTCGCGCCGCCAGCGTCTTCATCAGCTGGCTAAGTCCTGCGCAAGCATCATCAGGAACCAGCAATAGATGCACATGGTTGGTCATCAAGCAATACGCATAGACTTTCACTCCAAAGGCATCCTTCAACTCTCGGAGATCAGCTAAATAGCGTTGAAAGTCCGTATCTTGCGCAAACACAACCTGTCGATTGTGACCCCGATGGACAATATGATGCGGGCAATGTGGTAGCAGTACTCGTCCACCTCTAGGCATGACGGCATCCTCCTTGGATCACCCTGACGACTGATGAATCAGGAGAATGACATGACTGCTCGATTTCCTCGACCCCACAAGGGCCGAAATTAGAGTAGGAAAAATAGATCTGTCCCCTTTTCCCTAGTCCCCTTTTCCCTATTCTTTAAATTAGATTAGAAAAAGTAGACCTGCCCCCCTTTTCGTTTTTAGCAGACACCTAATCATTTCAGCTCCACCAATAATTTCTTGAGCCCCTCTATAGAACTAGAACCTGCTCCTCCCCCCAAATACAGGCGACCGTCATCATAAACACACTCTCCTTGCCCTTCGACAGATACACCATAGGAAACAGCTAAAGCGAGACGCCTCCCCCGTCCAGCCCCTCCCGAAACATGAGCAATAAATGGCACTCCATTCTCACTCACCTCTAGCAAAGAATCATCCGCGCTCATGAAGGTCAACCAACAGCACGCGTCACCCTCATGATCCATGATGTAAATCATTTTATCCAACAAACAATCACTATCCACCAAAGTTACACCAACAGTTATTCTCTGCGTCACATACCCCAGACTAGACAGTTCTTTCCTCAGCCTTACTTTAAGCATTTTTAGCTCAGGAATCTTATTCACTGGAACGAATAAACCATTCGCCATCACTGCCACCCTATATACTGAGCCAGACGACCGGACGAAATATTCAACCAACCACCCTGGATTCTAATATAAACATTGAACGAGACGGAACTGACAAGGGTACAAATTCTTTCTATACTCTAATTTCGGCCTACCCTGCATGACTCCTCGATCCCTTCGCCCCACAGGAACCAAACCTACAGTAGAAAAAATAGACCTGTCCAATTTTCAGCCACTTTCATACTTTTTCACGCCCAAGATCAATAGTAAAATCAACTGGTCATTTGGCTCTTAAATGGCATAATCTGACGATTCGTTGACGACAACCTCACCCGCTTGATTTAGCGAGAACACTCCACATGCAGCCAGTCATACAACACCCTTGGGATATAACACCAAGCGAGGCCATAGATCTACAGATACGACTATCTAAACTTGTAGTCAAGCAAGATCAGCTTGGGCCTATCTCTAGTATCGCAGGCATTGATGTCGCCTACCACAAAGAAAACGATACACTCATTGCCTCCATTGTTGTGGTTGACGCAGAAAGCCTGGAAATCATCGAAGAGCATGCATGGTCGGATACGACTTCGTTTCCCTATGTGCCTGGTCTTTTTTCGTTTAGAGAGCTGCCTTCTATCGTAAAGCTCTTATCAACTATAACCCACCGACCTGACTTGATCATCTGCGACGGGCAAGGTATAGCTCACCCTCGTCGGTTTGGCTTGGCATCGCATTTGGGGGTACTTTATGACATACCCACTATTGGATGCGGAAAAAGTCGCTTCATTGGTGAGTACGCACCTCCCCTTGATGAAAGGGGATGCCAATCAGGCCTGTTCGACGGCGACGAACTAATCGGGGCCGCGCTCAGGACTCAAAAACATATAAAACCTGTGTTCGTTTCAATCGGCCACCGAATCTCCCTTGAAACTGCCTGTCACTGGGTATTGAATGCAACACGCAACTATCGACTACCAGAAACGACCCGACTTGCAGACCGATATGGAAGGCAATTCTACGAACAGAACAAACACCCCATTACCCCTCCAAACTAACCTTCCGATTATTTAAATATACGTCACATTCGGGACGAAGTACCTGAAACTGGACGCACCCTTCACGCCACCAGCCAACGCAATCCTTAGCAGCCACAACTTTCAATACACTCAACTGCTGATAATTTTTCAAACACTGCAGAATTTCCGGTGTCCCATTGACACCATCCAGCTCTAATTCTCTGATACAGCGCTCATTGTCGCCCATAAAAATGTAATCAACCACAGCCTTGTCAATACCATCTCCAATTAGTGAAACCCGGGTCGCACACTTAAGAGAGGAGAGCTCCGCTTTATCACGTAACACAGGAAACCTTATGCACCCGATCACTTGCGGTAGCTTAGAAAAATAGTCACCCAACAGAGTCAACCGCGTCAGACCTTCCAATGAAAATTTCAAGGAAAACATAAAAATATTATTCTGGTGAACCGTCATCGCTTCCAGTCCACCGCCTTCGAACCACTCATAACTCTGTGGAACATCCTCCCCGATCTCGACAGTACGCAACTGTCCATCTGGGAAATATGTTACTTCCTCTATCACCCAGCCATATTCATACAAGCGCTCGCTGACACATACATCTCCACTGAACTCATAGGAGAATCCATTGTAGACACTATCTCCCCAATAAAACTGCTCCCCCGTATAGTCTCGCTCCACTTCGATACTATTACGCACCTCCCCAACAATAAACTCGCTACGGTAGACATCAACATAGCGACCATCTTCATACATACCTCCCCCAACCACATGACCATTCGAGAGTTCCAACGCGCCCCCGGTGTAGGGCACGCCCCGAAAAGTCCACAATCCGCCCTGGTTGCTTATCGCATTTCTTTTGATAATCATCAGTGCTTCCTTCCGGTAATCACATCGGCATCCTTCAGTACACCGCTACAGTTCGAGCACGCCTCGAATTTGTCCCCTTGACCCTGCTTCGGTGCCAGCTTGTAGGTCGCCACTTTCACATCATCAATTGATACCTTGGGGTACCGAGTAAGCGCGCTATTCACCGCTCTGACCTCGGCATGCAGCCCAGGAATACCATTCTGGACATCAAATCTCTTTCCATTGCTGACAAGGTTTTCAATCATCCCTTTAACCTGAGGTGTCAGCGGCGTTCCTGTGTCAACATACAGCTGCTCCACCTTTCGCATGAACGCCCCCTGATCGACCACTGTGAAATACTCTTTGGCCTCGCCAAACCGCTCTATCCCTGGGAATTTCGGCACCTTCGCACTTATATTGGTGAACGCCTCGCTCACATAATCCCGCCCCGGTACACCTGCCCTCGACAACGCGACACCGGCAGTATCTCCTGCTTTAATCAGCGCCTCAGCTTCTGAACCAACCTTCTGGAAAAGCAGGCGGTCAAATTCGGCACTGTTCAACGGATCGAGGTGACCAAATTCCCCGTCCACCCAGGGACCCTTGCCCGTTCCGCCACTGGCGCCTTTACCAGCTGACGCCCCCCCCACATCAACCAGAGTTTCCTTACCGGCAGCAGCACCACCTGCCTCAGCCATTGCAGCACTAACCCGCTTGGCCAGCAACGCCCGCAACACAGCAGGCGCCCCTGTCATCGCCAAAGCGACATCCAGGTCCACCGTTACATCCTTCACACCGCCCGTGGCAATGACCGAGATTCGCTCCATCAGGTCTTTCATTTCCGCCGGGCTGCTTGAGACCTGCCCAATCTCGCGCATGTAGATCGCGGCATTCTTCTCACCAAACTGCCGCTTCCATGCCTCGGGCACCGTATCGACTTCACCGGCCCAGCTGTTACCCGAGGCCTGCGTCCATTTCGAGTCGGTATTGAACAACCCGTGGTCCTGGAACTGCTTTCCAGTGGACTGGAATGCTTTGACCTAAGGTAAAAAAGGGGACAGATTTATTTTCCCTACTCTAATCTCGTCCTACCTACATGACAGCTAGCCCCCTTAGCCACCAGAAACCGAAATTAGAGCAAGCAAAACAAATCTGTCCCCTTTCCCCCTTTTTCCTTAAGGCAACTTGTTCGGAGCTTCCCTAGGTCAAGTAAATTCATAAGCAGCGATTATAAAGATCAACGCCCACGACCACCCTTAATATATGACAAAACACAAATTCCAACCCCAACCGGAACTGCATATGCAATCGCACCGGGAAGCACGCCAGGAACATCAGACCAACCAAAACTCCACATTCCAAAATTGCAATAATTAATTGACGAACCTAAAAACCTTGAAGCAACACCAACTAAAAAAAACGCAACTATTAGATATATAAATAGCAAAATGAACGCTTGCAGCCTTGATCGAGGCTTAATCACTTCCCACCTCCTAACGAACCTATCTCACCACTTACATTTTTAGACGCGTAGGCACCGATGGCGCTTCCAGTCACCTCTGCGAAAAAAGGGGACAGATTTATTTCCCCCACCCTAATCTCGGCCTACCTACATGACCGCTAGATCCCTTCGCTGCCAGGAGCTGGAATTAGAGTAGGAAAAATAAATCTGTCCCCTTTTCTACGTGGCTGTCGACACCTTCCTGGCTGGCGATGATCAGGTCACGCCCGGCATCCATGTCGATGTTGCCGCCGGCCTGCACGGCGCCGCCGACAATGCCGATATCCTGCCCCGCCGTGATCGTCAGGTTGTTCGCCGCCTCGATGCGCGCGGCGGTGTCGACCAGGTCCTTGGTCACGTGCTCGCCGCCCGCGCGGCCTTCCAGGCGGGTGACGCTGCGTTCGTTGATCACGTCGCCGGTCAACGCGGTGAGGCTCACCTGGGACAACCCAAGGACGGCGTTGCCCCAATCATGGGGCAACGCATAGCTGGTCACTGCAAGAACATATCAATGTCATCCAGAGCATCCTCAACCTGCCCTGAGATCGCATGGTCATCTAGATGGCCATGAAGAGCATTGAGCACCTTCTCTTTCTCAAGCTGGCGATGAATTCTTGCTATATGCCCAAGGCAAGTTGCCGCAAGCCCTCTAATTTCGGGGTTTTCGTTGTTGAGAAACTCTAAGCATTTGCTCTGCACCCACTTCCAATCTGACTCATAAAAGGCAATGGACACCAATGCCTCGCAAATACACTTAACCTCAGTCGAGGCAAAGGCTTCCTCAGCAGCTTGCTTACTCATGCGCTGGGAGTCCTGATAGCTCATCATTGCTTTCCTCCAACAAGAATGTTGACTTTGCGATCGGCCATGCCAGCCTGTTGCAAGGCCTTTTGCATATTTGGATGCATGCGAAAAAAGGGGACAGATTTATTTCCCCCACCCTAGGTTCTGTATGAAAACCTTTGAAACCTCACCGGAGTCTCTGGAGGCCTGATTTTCCGTAGAGTTCTCGCTTTTTAGGCGAAGGATTCTGCCATGTC
>NZ_JBLIYT010000029.1:0-18764 GCF_057480795.1 Pseudomonas sp. P110(2024) | reverse complement strand
TTGTACGGAGATCGGTTCATCAGGCCGACCTGGTGAAAGTCAGGGCCTGCCTGACGGCAGGCCGTTACCGGCCCGCACACAAAAAATCTGACACTTCCGATCGTCCAGCTATCCAGAAAGGCTGCCCTTGGGCAGCCTTTTTTATTTACCGAGCCTCAAAATCAAGAAACCTCCTACATACGTATCACTACTTAACCAGAGGAAACCACGGTAGTTTGTTTGAGCGCTAAGAACGCTCACATGGCGGAATTCCGTTCCCGTTAGAAACGGCTCTCCCTGACTTGGATAGCCCATCATGACTCACTACTCCTCCACCCTCTTCACCCGCCACAACCGCCCCCTCCACACCCTCTGGCTCGAGTCCCAAGCCTGGTTTTGCGCCCACGAACTCGGTCGGATGACCGGGCGCTTCTTCGACGAGCACTGCATCCGTAAGCTAGACCCGGACCAGCATCGCACCGTGCAGTTGCTGCGCTACGGCCAGTACAGCGAGACCACCATGGTCAGCGAGTCCGGGGCCTATACCCTGCTGGCCCATCATCACATTCCGGAAAACCGCCACCTGCGCCACTGGCTGACTCATGAGGTGGTGGCGGTGCTGCGCGATGGGCAGGATTCGGCGCTGGAAGACCTGCCGCGCCTGGGCAGGATGTGCTGGCCGGGTGGGCATACGGCGAGTCTGTTGTATTGGCAAAGTGAGCCTTGGGTACGGATGCGGGATATGCCGGTGGTGATGGCGGCGGAGAGGCCCGTGGTGGTGCCCGAGCGGCGTAAGTTGAGCTGGAAGGAATGTGCGCAGCGGGCGTTGCGGTTGCATGGGGTTGGCGATTGAACCCTGCGATCCACTGAAAGGGCTGCCATGCAGCCCTGTTCAATCCTGCCCTGACTTCTTCCGGATACGCTGGCGCTTGGCACCAAGCTCATAGCGAGTGATGTCGGCTATGCACTCCACCTTCGGCAAAAACACCGCCTCAAGCTCTTTTCTTCGGCCTAGAACCATCGCTACTCGGATCAGATTTTCAAAACCGACATTTCGTCCCGTTTCAAGGTTGGACACGGTATTGGTGCCGACGCCAGCACGAGCAGCCACTTCCGCTTGCGACATCTGTTGAGCGAGCCGCTCGGTGCGCAAGCGCTCGCACAAGGCCCTCATGAGTTCGCTGGGTTTGGTAAGACTTAAATCCAACTTCATGTGTGTTAACTCAAGAAATCGCAGTTAAGGCACAAAATATTGGATTAAGAACTCCTCTGCCAGGGAGGGGTTCGTCTTTCTGAATGGTCTGACAACGCCGTAATACTCAGGCAGATTTCGAAGGAAGATTTCTGATGACTGGGGCGTGGGAGCGGCGCTGCGCCGCAGGAGATTGCACCGCAAAGCCGGTGCTCCCCTTCGCGGGGCAAGCCCGCTCCCACGCCCTTATCTGCTCACAATGGACTTAGCACAATGGCCTTAGTGAGCAACATCCAGCGGCATCCGGTACTCGATCACCCCCGGCTTCTCGGCAATCCAGTCATACAACCGCTGCGCAGTCCGGTTGGTCTCCTGGGTATGCCAGTACAGCCGGTCGCACTGCTGCTGCCGGGCCTGGTCCTGGACGAACTCGATCAGTTGCTTGCCGAGCATCCGTCCCCGGGCGCTCGGGCACACGTACAGGTCTTCCAGGTAGCAAAAGTCGTTGCGTCCCCAGGTCGAGCGGTGGAACACGTAGTGGACGAAGCCGTAGAGCCGTTCGCCGTCGGTGGCCACGGCGCAGTGCATGGGTTCGGCCGGGTCGAAGAAGCGGGCCCAGGTGCGCTCGGTGATGGCTGGGCCCAGGTCTACCTGGTAGAAGGCCTGGTATTGCGCCCAGTAGTCGTGCCAGGGCTGCAGGTCGGTTTGCTTCACTTCGCGGATGAAGACGGGTAGTTGGGTGGTGGTCATTGGTGGAACCCCTTTTTGGCAAAGCTGTGTGAATGAGTGAGGGGCCGGCCTGCCCGTAGCGCTTGCCTTCCTTGGTGGTTGCTTGCGGGCTGGGGTTTTATAGCGGATAAATGGTTGGTTTTTACCTGCCAATTGCTCGGTAATGGCCAGACCACTTTGGGGTTCTGGATGAGCGTTAGGCTTGAGATTGCCGGGGCTGCTTTGCAGCCCTTTCGCGACACAAGGCCGCTCCCACAGGGGTTCGCGGTCGCCTGTGGGAGCGGGCCTTGCCGGAGCGCTGGACCGGTCGGAAAGGGGCGCGAAGCGGCCCCGGCATTGGCAGCCATTAATCAAATCTACCAGCCAGGGAATCAGGCCAATGTTCAAACACGCGCAGCTGGAATCGGTGAAAGCCTGGATCAACGACCCCGCCCATGGCGCGCTGGCCTTGCATGTGCGTATCCAACGGGCGATCCGCCAGTTGATCCTCGACGGCGCACTGCCGGTGGGCAAGGCGCTGCCCGCCTCGCGCCCGCTGGCCCAGTCCCTGGGCGTGTCGCGGGATACCGTGGAGTCGGCCTACAGCCAGTTGCACGCCGAGGGCTTTATCGAGCGGCGCGTGGGCAGCGGCAGCTTCGTGTCGCAACGGGCGCGCTGCCTGCCGTCGCGCAAGCGCCAGCGTCCGGCACATCAGCAAGCCCCGGTGCAGTTGAGCCGCCGTGGTGAAGCGCTGTTACACAACGGTGGCGTCCACAACTTCCAGTCGCCCCGCCCCTTCGCCCCGGGCGTGGCCGAAACCCGGCACTTCCCCCTGGCCATCTGGGAGAAGCTGGAGCGGCAGGTGTACAAGGAATACGGCACGCGGGCGCTGGAACACAGCGAGCCGCAGGGCATGGCCCCCTTGCGCCGGGCAATCGCCGACTACCTCAACCTCGAGCGCGGGGCCCAGGCATCCGCCGAGCGCATCCTGATCCTCACCAGCTCGCAGCAGGCACTTGGCCTGTGCGCCCAGGTGCTCATGGACGCAGGCGACCAGGTGCTGGTCGAGGACCCGCTGTACCAAGGCACCCGCAAGGCCGTCACCGCCGCCGGCCTGGCAGGCGTGCCGGTTCCGGTGGACGCGCACGGCCTGCAGGTGGACGCCATGGCCCGGCTGGCGCCGGGTGCCCGGGCGGTGTTCCTCACCCCTTCGCACCAGTACCCGACCGGCGCGACCCTGGCGCTGGACCGACGCCTGCTGGCGATCGAATGGGCGCGCCAGCAACGCGCCTGGATCATCGAGGACGACTACGACAGCGAGTTCCACTACGCCGGCCGCCCCACCGCCTGCGTGCAGGGCCTCGACCCACACGACCGCACGCTGTACATCGGCACCTTCACCAAATCGCTGTTCGCCGGTCTGCGCATCGGCTACCTGCTGCTGCCGCCCCAGCTCGTCGCGCCGATGACCGCCGCCCGCACGCTGCAGGACGGGCATAACGCCTCCATCGCCCAGCTGACCCTGGCCCGGTTCATGGAAGGCGGGCATTTCAACGCCCATGTACGGGCCATGCGCGCGCTCTACGCCGAGCGGCGGGATATGCTGGCGGATCTGCTGCGCAGGCACCTGGGGGCGTTTCTCGTGCCGCAGGTGCCCGCCGGCGGGCTGCAGATGCCCTGCCATTTCGTACAGGGCTTGCCTGAAGACGCCGTGGTCAGGGCGTCACGCGGGGTGGGCATCGATCTGTTAGGGCTGGGCAGCTTGTACGCGGTGCCGAGGAACGATGCCGGCTTGCTGATGGGCTTTGCGGCACTGACGCCCGCTGAGATGAGGGAGGCGGTGGTGAAGCTGGAGAAGGTGCTGGCAGGTTTGGCCAGATAGCCACGCTGCGTGCAAGCAGTACGGTCAAAACCCATGCGGAATGCGACCAGAATACCCGATCCATGTAATGCCTCGGATTGCAGGCATTAACGGCCAATATCGCGGTCAGCGCCCAGAAATCCAGGCATTGGCGTGAGAGGTGGTGCGAACAAGTGCCTCCAATGCCACGAGCCAGGGGCTGTATTGAAAATCCCCCACCCCCTGTATCTATTGCAGTCCCGCCCTTCCCTCCACCATCCCTTCCACACTCCTCTGGATGGCTAAAGGAACCCGCATCATGGCTGCCCTGCTGCTGCAAATGTCCCCCATTGGCCTGGTGATCGCCCTGATCCTGCTGCTGCGCCGCCCACCCGTGCAGGCCGCGCTGGCCGGCGTGGCCGGTGTCCTGCTGCTGTGGGGCCTGGGCGCCGCGCAACCGTTGTCGGCGGCGGTGTCCGGCGCCATCCTGCAAGACACGTTGATCCTGTTCCTCAGTACCGCCTGCGTGATCGTTCCGGGGCTGGCCTTCGTCATCCTGGTCGAACGCGCCAACGCCCCGCAGGCGATCGGCGCCTGGGTGCGGGAGCTGGGCTGGACGCCGCCGATGCAGGTGATCTTCATCGTGCTGGGCCTGGCGCCGCTGCTGGAGGCGATGACCGGGTTCGGGGTGTCGCTGATCGCCACGGTGCCGCTGCTGATGGGACTGTTTTCCCGCCAGGTCGGCATGAAGATGGCCCTGGCCGGCATGGTGGTGATGCCCTGGGGCACGCTGGGGCTTGCCACGGTGATCGGCGCGCTGCTGGCCCATATGCCGGCGCAGGAGCTGGGCAGCCATTCGGCACTGGTCAGCGCCCCGGTGTTCCTCGCCCTCGCGGCGGTGGCACTGGCGTTGGCACGGGTTCGCAGCGTACAGGCGTGGCTCGGGCTGGGACTGGTCTCACTGTTGTTCAGCGCGGTGCTGTATGTAATCAACCGCTGGATTGGCCCCGAAACCGCAGGGGTATTGGCCGGGCTGGCGGTGGTGTGCGTCGGCCTGGGGCTTTCCTGGGCGCGGCGCGGGGCCCTGGTGCGCTGGCCGCAGACGGCATGGCCATACCTGGCCTTGCTGGGGGTGATCATCGCCTCGCGGGGGCTGTTCCTGCTGTCGGGCTGGGACGGGCTGTGGGTGGTGCATGGCAACAACGTGTCGTGGAAGCCGCTGGCGTCGCCGGGGCTGGCCTTGCTGTTGGTGGTGCTGATGATGGCCGCGCGCCAAGGTGCGGGTTTCCCCTGGCAGGCGCTGGTCAAACGGGCGCGCTTTCCAGTGGCAACGATCTTCCTGTTTCTGCTGCTCTCCCAGGTGATGGTCAAGGCCGGCTTCCTGGTCGAGGCGCAACGCGCGCTGCAAGCAATGTCGGGTGTGTCGCTGGCTTCGACGGTGTCGCTGCTGGCCGGGCTGGCCGGTTACGTGACAGGCTCCAATGTCGGCGGCACCACGCTGGTGATGCCGTCCATTGCGGCATTATCCAGCGCCCACGGCCCCTGGCTGGCAGCCATGGCCAACAGCGCCGCGGGGCATGGCGCGTTGGGCTCGTTGTCGATCCTGTCGCTGGTCATCGGGCTGGCCGGGGCCGACCGTGAGGAAGAACACAGGCTGATCCGCTTCGGCTTCGTCCTGGTGCTGCTGAACATCGTCATCGTGGCTGCAACGGGCACGGTTTTGCTCTACCTTTCCGGGGCCCCCGCTTGACACCACACAAGGCCGCCATGGATCGCAACCCCAAGCCCGACAAACGCTGGCATACCGTCAACGCCTGGCTGCTGCGCCAGATCGACAGCGGCGAATGGCCCACCGGCACGCAGCTGCCCTCGGTGCGCGAACTGGCGCGGCTGTTCGACAGCAGCCTGGCCACGGTGCAACGGGCCCTGGCGGAGCTGGAGGCCAATGCCTATGTGCAAGCCACGCCCCGGGTGGGGTACTTCGTCGCCAAGGGCGCGGCCCAGGTGCAGGGCTTTGACCTCGCCAGTGTCAGCGTCAACGTCAACCACGCGGTGGTCGCCATGCTCGCTCAGGCCGCCAGCAACGGCGGGTTGTCGTTAAGCTCGGCGGTGCTGCATGACGAACTCACGCCCCAGGTGCTGCTGAACAAGTGCCTGACGACCCTGGCCAGCAAGGCCGATCAGCCGCTGGCCGGCTTGATCGCCCCGCCTGGCCTGGCCTCGCTGCGCCGACGTATTGCCGGGCTGATGCTGCAGCGCGGCGTGGCCTGCGGCCCGGATGAAATCCTGGTGACCTCGGGCGACACCGTGGCCCTGGAGCTGGCCCTCGAGGCCGTAGCCCGGCCGGGCGCCACGGTAGCGATCGAAACACCTACCTACTACGGCATCCTGCAGACCATCGAACGCCTGGGGATGCGCGCCCTGCCCATCCGCACCCACGCCGACAGCGGCATGGACCTCGAGCACCTGGAATGGGCGCTCAAGCGCGGCAAGGTCGATGTGGTGTTCCTCAACCCGACGCTGCAGAACCCACGGGGCTTCATCATGCCCGACGCAGCGCGGGCACGGCTCTCACAGTTGGCGCAGGCAGCGGATGTGCCGATCATCGAGGACGATATCTTCTTCGACCTGGTGGATGAGGCGCAGCGGCCCAAGGCGATCAAGCACTACGACGAGACCGGGCAGACGATCTATTGCTCGTCGTTCTCCAAGACCGTGGCGCCGGGGTACCGGGTGGGCTGGTGCGTGGCGGGGCGGTATCGGGATGCGATCCTGGCCCAATTGTTTTCGCGCAACCTGGCGGTGTCGAGCCTGGCCCAGCGGGTGCTGGACGAGTTCATCGGCCGGGGGTACATGGAGGAGCACTGCGCCAAGCTGCGCGGCCGGCTGGCGGCGCAGGCCGGAGTGATTGAGGCGCTGGTGCGCTCGGCGTTTCCGCCGGGGACGCGGTATGCGGCGCCGCAGGGCGGCTTCATCCATTGGATCGAATTGCCGGAAGGGACGGACATGGTGGCGCTGCAACGGCTTGCCGCGGAGCGTGGCTGCAATGTCGGCGCCAGCGGGATGTTCTTTGCCGATGGGGAGTGTGGCACTGGGTTGCGGGTGTGCCTGGGGCGGGTGATTACGCCGCAGGTGATGGGCGGGTTGAGGGTGCTGGCGGAGTGTACGGCGCTTTCGAGGTGTTGATTGCGTTTAAGGTACTTGGGGGCGCTTTGCGCCCCAAGGTCCGGAATCAAGCCAGATGTGCCTGGCTGCGCAAATGCTCGGCCAACATATCGATAAAGGTCCGCACCTTGGTCGAGCCATATTTGCTCTCCCGATGCAGGATATGGATCGGCCACGGCGCTTCTTCGTATTCGGCCAGGATCACCTGCAAGCGCCCGGCCGCCACTTCATCCGCCACCTGGTACGACAGCAGCCGTGCAATCCCGAGCCCGGCGCTGGCCGCGGCGATGGCGGCATCGTTGCTTGTCACGGTCAGGCGCGGCTTCATGCGGATCAGCGTCGGGTCGTCGATGGCGCCGAAACGCCAGTCCGTGCGCGGTGACAGGGTCCCGGCGGCGATCACTTCGTGCTTCTGCAACTCCGAGGGATGGCGCGGCGTGCCGTGGCGTTCCAGGTATTCGGGCGAGGCGCACAGCAGCCGGCGCATTTTGCCCACGCGCAACGCCTTGAGGCCCGAGTCGGGCAACTGGCCGATGCGCACCGCCACGTCCATGCCCTCCTCCACCAAGTTCACCACGCGGTCGAGGAAGAACGCCGACACATCCACCTCGGGGTACTGCTGCAGGTAACGGACGATGCACGGCATGACGAACTTCTTGCCGAACAGGATCGGCGCGGTAACCGCCAGGTCGCCCTTGGGCGCGGCGTTGATGCCGGCGGCGGCTTCGTTGGCCTCGACGATGCTGGCGAGGATATGCCGGGTGTCTTGCAGGTAGCGCCCGCCGGCCTCGGTCAGGCGCACGCTGCGGGTGGTGCGTAGCAGCAGCTTGACCCCGAGCTGTTCCTCAAGGGCAGTGACCGCGCGGGTCACCGCCGCCGGCGAGATAGCCAGGCGGCGGGCGGCGGCGGCGAAGCTTTCCAGCTCGCCAACAGCCACGAACACTTTCATCAGGTGGATCTGGTCCATGCCGCGCCCCACGCGTTGTCGTGGGGCGATTATCGCCGTGGTCACGCTAGAGCTCCAGTACCAGGGGCTGCACGCCGTCCTCGGCCTGGGCGGGGATGGCACAGCAGATCAACACGATGCCGGGCTCGGGCAGTTCGGCGGGCGGGTTCGGGTAGTGGACCTGGCCGCTGACCAGCTTGGTCCTGCAGGTACCGCAGGAGCCGCCTCGGCAACTGAAGTCCGGCGAAAGGCCACGGCTTTCCGCCAGTTCCAGCAGCGTGCCGCTGTTTGGCGCCCAGCGCGCTTCCTTGGCGGAGCTGGCGAAGTACACCGGCACCGGTTCGCTGGCGGGTGGGGGCTGCTGCAGCGTCGGCTGGTTGTCGTCGGTGTGGCGGCGCAGGGTCGAGGGGCCGAAGGCTTCGGCATGGATGCGGGCGTCGGGCACATGCACGCCGCGCAGGCCTTCGTACAGATCCTGGGTGAAGCTGGCCGGACCGCAGAGGTAGAAGTCGTAGTCGTCCAATGCCAGCGTGGCCTTGATCTGCTCGATGCCCAGGCGGTTGGCGAACTGGTAGTCATGACCCAGCACGGCCTGGGGTTCGGGCTGGCTCAGGGCACGATGGATGCTCAGCAAGCCATTGGCGTGTTGCTGGAGTGCGGCAAGCTCCTGCTGGAACGGCAGGTCGGCCAGTGTGCGCCCGCCATGGAACAGATGGATGCGCCGCCCCTGCCCTTTGGCCAGCTGCTCGCGGAGCATGGCGATCAACGGGGTGATGCCGACGCCCGCGCCGATCAGCACAAGGGGCCGCTCACTCTGCTGATCCAGGGTAAAGCTGCCCATGGGCTGACGCACCTCCAGCCGATCGCCAACCTTCACCTGTTGATGCAAATAGCGTGACGCCGGCCCCTGCGCCTTGACGCTGATGCGCAGGTGGCCATCGGACGGCGCGCTGGACAGGCTGTAGGTGCGGATCAGCGGTGCCTCGCCATCCACCTGCAGGCGCACGGGAATATGCTGGCCGGGCGCGAAGGCCACCGCCGTACCTTCCTCGGGTTGCAGGTAGAACGAACGGATATCGCGACTTTCCTGCTCGATACGCAGCACGCGCCAGGTCAGCCATTGGCGTTGGCGCTCACGCTGTTGTAGGCGCTCTTCGGCTTCACTCCAGGTGCCGGTCATCAGGCTGGTGGGGGCGTACTCCTGGAAGGCCCAACGCAACGACACCGCAGCCGGGCGGACCACCACCTGCTCGATGTCCAGGGTCCAGATCCGCTCGGCGCCTTCGAAGGCGCTGATCAGCGGGCTATCGAGAATCACCTCGGTGCGCCCGGAAACCTGCAGCACATCGCCCGTGGTGAAGTCGACGAACAACAGGCCGGCAACCGGGTTGGCCAGCAGATTGCCGAGGGTATTGAAATGCAGGTTGCCGGCGTAGTCAGGAATCGTCAGGCGATTGCCTTCGACCCTGACGAAACCGGGGCGACCACCGCGGTGGGACACGTCCACGGCACGTTGGCCATTTTCCTGCTCGACGTAACTGGCGACAAAGAAGGTGTCGGCGTTTTCGATCATGGCGCGGGTCGCGGCATCGAGTACCGATGAATCCCGACGCGCCTGCGGCGGCTCGTCGACGCGGGTGTACTCGCGCAGCTGGATGTACTGCGGGCAGTTGCCGAACGACTGCTCGACCACCACCGCCAACTGACCGGCGCTGGCCCCGCGGATCAGGCCATTGAGGCGATTGCGCCGCCGCGTGTGCAGCTCGATCCCCAGCAGGCCGATGGCGCCACCCGCCACCAGGCCCGGCGTGGCCGGATCGTCGCTGGCGAGATCGGCGCCGATCAACAGTTGCCGTGGATCGGGCGAGCTGACGAAGCCTTCCGGGCCTTCGAGCAGCGTCGCCCAGGGTTTGCCTGCGGCGTCCACGGCACCGGCCACCATGAACGGCAACTGCTGGTAGAAGGTGCGATGCTGGTCGGGCATGAAGTCACGGATGACCTTCTGCCCGAACGCCTCCATGCGCTCGGCAACACCGACGTGCTCCTGCAGCCGTTTTTCACCTGCATGCCAGGGCGATTGCATGGCGGCATTCCTCGGGACTCAGAGGGTGGTCTGCAAACCGATGACCGTACGTGGCATCGGCACGAAGCCCGGCAGCGCCTCGACACGGGCCAGCCAGGCGCGCACGTTGGGGTACGGTTCCAGCGACACGTTGCCTTCCGGCGCGTGGGCGATGTACGAGTAGTTGGCGATATCGGCGATGGTGGCCTGGTCACCGACCAGGAACGGGCCCTTGGCCAGTTCGGCGTCGATCACCTTGAGCAGGGTGTGGGCGCGGCCGATGACTTCATCGGTGTTGAACGAGGCACCGAACACCGTTACCAGACGTGCCGCTGCCGGGCCGAAGGCCAGGGGACCCGCCGCGACCGACAACCAGCGCTGCACTCGGGCGGCACCGACCGGATCCGCAGGCAACCAGCGCTCACCGCCATAGGCCTTGGCCAGGTAGACCAGGATGGCGTTGGAATCGGCGATGACGATGCCGTTGTCATCGATCACCGGCACCTGGCCGAAGGGGTTGATGGCGAGAAACTCTGGCTGCTTGTGCTCGCCCTTGGCCAGGTCGACGAAGACCAGCTCGGTGGGCAGTTCGAGCAGCGACAGCATCAGCTCGATGCGGTGGGCGTGGCCGGACTTGGGGAAGTTGTAGAGTTTGATCGGGCTTGGCATGTGCGGGGCTCCGGATCAGCGCCGGGAGTGGCGCTGCTGGAGGACATGCTGCACTGGATCGCCCGACAGCAGAATCAGTGCTGGGAGCAATTCGGTATTACGGTAGGTGGAATAATTACAGTCGTGCGGCCAGCCCGCTTCCACGCGCCCGCGATGGCGATCTCAATGACGGTGCTGCTTCTGGTACTGATACAACCCCCGCGCCGCCTCGACCACCAGCGGCACACAGGCCTGGCGCTCATCGAAGCTCATCGAATCGAGCAGCTCGAAATTGTCTTCCAGCCCATGCAGGGAAATGGCCTTGAGCAGACGATCCTGCTCCGGCGGCAGCTCGCTCCACTCGGCCACCTGGGTACCGCGCATGTAGCCGAAGCACCATTCCTCGAGAATGATCGCCGGGCCTTCCTCTCCTTCGCTCTCCTCGAACAGCGGTTCAAAGTGCTCGAGGTCGTTGGCCAGCTCTTGCGCCACCTGGCTGGCATAACGCAGCATCAACGCGGTGTAGGCCTCTTCATGGGCGGGCTTCTTGAACTTCGGCACCTTGCCACCGGCGACAGAAGGCAGCCATTGCTCAGGGTTGACCTTGTTGGGGGAGCTGGCCAAAGCGGTGAAGAAGCCGTTGAGCTCGGCGAGGTTGAGCACCGAATAATCGTTGCCGTAGGTGATCAGCAGGTCTTCGAGACGGTCGAGTTCTTTTTCGCTGAGCGCGGGGAGCATGGGCGGGTGTCCTGGGGCGGAAATTTGCATGCACCCTAGCACAGGCAACGCCTGCCCGCTCCCATCAAGGGAACAGACATCGGACTATTGCTGCAGCCAGTGCGCCAGGTCGGCCTGCCGCCCGGTGCCGATCAGCAGCCACAACAAGAGTCGGCACTTGCGCGGGCAGAGCCAGCCGGCCATGTGCAGGCCCCGGGCCTGCAGATCGATCTCACCACCGTTGAATCCGTAGGTACCCAGGGCTGTCGGGCCATTGCCGGTGCGGGTGGCGATGATCACCGGCATGTTGCCGGCGATGCTCCCCAACGCCTCGGCCCAGGCTTCGGAAACATGGCCTGCGCCAAAGCCGGCAACCACCAGCCCTGAATAGCCCAGGCCACCGAGCGCTTGCAGCAGCCTTGTATCGGCATCGAGACAGGCCTCCAGCACGACGACCTGGTGATCCACCTGCATCGGCAGGGGCAACACCCGCCGTGGCGTGGCAGCCTGGCGGTAAATTGGGCTGCCCTCCACGACCTCCCCTATCGCCCCTGTGCCGGGCGACTCGAAGGCCGCCATTGCCAGGCTGGCAGTCTTGCGTACACGGGCGGCTTGGTGAATCTGGTCATTGATCACCACCAGCACACCACGCTCCCGACTACCATCGGCTATCGCCACCTGCACTGCCGCCAGCAGGTTCGCCGGACCATCCGCGCCCGGTTGGCTGGCCGAACGCATGGCGCCGGTCATGATCAACGGGATGTCATGGGGCCAGAGCAGGTCGAGGAAATACGCGGTCTCCTCCAGCGTATCGGTGCCTTGGGTGAGGACCACGGCCTGGGCCCCCGCTTGCACTTGCGCGCTTGCCCAGGCCAGCGCGTTCAGCATGTCGCTGAACGCCAGCGAGGCACTCGGCACCAGGCACAACGTGGCGGTGCTGATCTGCGCCAGTGCCTGCAGTTGCGGCAGGGACGCCAACAGCGCGGCGCAATCGAGCCGGGGTGTCACACCCTGCCCTGGCGCCCCAGACTGCATGCTGACCGTGCCGCCCAGGCTGGCGATCGAAACACGTGGTGATGTCATGGATTACCTCCCGCAAGTAAGCCGACCAGGGGCACGATGCCCAGGGTGCTGATGGCCATGGACAGGACATTGCCGATATAGCCGTGCATGTAGCTTGGCAGACGCCGGCTGATGGCCACGGCAAGCGGCGGCGCGATCAGCGCGCCGAGCACGGCGCTGGTGACGATCACCTGCCAGCTGCCGCCCAGCGTCAGCACGGCGGCGGGCACGATCGACACGATGGGAATATAGGTCGGATACCAGCCCCGCTCTTTCCATTGCCGGCGCCAGAACAGCACACCGACCAGCGATGCCAATACCTGCCCGGCCACAAGCTGCAGCACCAGTTGCGAGCCGTAGGCCGGCGCCGCCGGGGCTAATACATAAGCCAGCAAGACGCCCAGCAGCAAGCCGAGGCTGGCCAGTTCATTGCCAAAAAATGGCGCCTCGCTGAAATCGGCCAGTACCCGGCGCAGGGTCCAGATCACGCCATAGTCGGGCTGGCTGGCCGTCGCGGCGACCACTGAGCGCTGTCCATCGCGAACCAGCGCCGGAAAGCGCTTGCACAGCAGGAATGCCAGCACGCTGGCCAGGGCCATGCCACTGACATTGCCAATCACCACCGGCAACTGCAGCGGGTAGCACAAGTAGTTGACCAGCAGCAGGCTGGCCGGCGTCACCAGCACGGCACCGAGCAGCGCGCCATTGATCGCAACGCGCCAACCGCCGCCAAACAGCAGGACCATGGCCGCTGGCAGCGAGACGAAGGCGACGAAGGTCGGCTGCCAGGCACCACCGTCCAGCGTCCAGCCCCACAACGCATGGCTGAGCAGCAGGCCGAGCAGCGAGCTGATGATCAGCCAGGGCCACAGCCCGGTGCCGTAGCAGATGGCAAAGCCTTGCCAGCAATACCCGCGCTGCTGGGCCCAATGCGCGAGGCTCGCCCCCAGCAACAGCCCCAGTGCCGGCAGCTCATGCTTGTAGAAGGCGACCTCGCTGATATCGCCGACAATCCAGCGCAGCCTGCTCAGCGGCTGGTCGAGGGTTGCGACGAGCTGCGCATAATCGGGCCATCCACCCAACATCAGGCTGGCAATGCAAAGCAGTGCGAGGCCCAGGATTGTCAGCGACGACGACCGTTGTCGCGGTAAAGAAAGGCGCTGTTCCATGACGCCTCCTCAACGTGGCATCGGCGCATGCAGCCGATAACCCAGGGTGGCGTCGTAGAGGTCGGTGCGCCGGTCACGCGGCAGGTCGTTGAGGCTGTTCCAGATCGGCGCCGAGCGGGCGGCGCTGAGATCGACGTCGGCATAGAGTATGCACTCCTCCTCGGCACTGGCCACCTCCCCGATGGGCCAGCCGTTGGTACCGGCAATCAGCGAACAACCGAGGAAGCGCCCGCCCCGTTCGCGACCGATGCGATTGGCGGCAGCGATATAGACATTGTTGGAGTGGGCCGCGGTCATCGTCAGGTACGAGGCCATGCAGCGCCCGGCCTCGTCGAACAGCGGCGGCGGCGTCCAGACCCAGTTGTTCAGGCTGCAGATGATGTCGGCGCCCTGCGCGGCCATGAGCCGTGGCACCTCCGGGAACCAGATGTCCCAGCAGATCAACAGGCCGATGCGGCCGATGGGCGTTTCGAACACCGGGAAGCCCAGGTCTCCGGGGGTGAACCAGAGCTTTTCCTGGTTCCACAGGTGTGCCTTGCGGTAATGCCCGAGCAGCCCCTGCGGGCCGAACAGCACGGCGCTGTCGTAGAGCTTGAGGCCGTCCCGCTCGGCGAAGCCTGCGGCCAGATACACCTGCTGCTCACGAGCGAACTCCGCCCAGGCCTGAAGGCATCGCCCATCCTCCAGCGACTCGGCGTGGGCATAGGCCTCGGCGCGGGAGTTGAAGGTGTAGCCGGTATTGGCCAGCTCCGGCAGCACGATCAGGTTCGCCCCTTCACGCGCGGCGCTGCGGGCCAGGGCCAAGCCACGGCTCAGGTTGCCATCGCAGTGGTCCAGGCCGACCTGCGGGTCGTACTGGATGACGGCAATGCGCACGGGGCTGACGGGAGTGGTGTGTTCCTGCATGGCGGCTTCCTGTTCTGGTTGTTGTGGAAGGCCGCCAGTAGAACGGGCATGGCAGGTGGGGCAACAGTCAGCAGGATCCTCTGAAACTGAGGGAGATTGCGAAAATACGTGGAAGAGTACTCCTACAAAGTTGTTTCAAAGCGCCTGTCGAGGCACCTGATAATGCGGATAGTGCTCGAGGCTGAAACCCCCTTTGAAATGTGCGCCGGTGTTGTTGCAGAGGTTGATCACGGTGTCGATGGCGGTGCGCAGACACGGCTCGGTCCAGCCGGCATCGACAGAGAAAGACTCCCCGGCGAGGTAGAGCCCTGAATGGGCACTCAGGTCGCGGTTGTACTTCATCAGGCTCACCGCGTCGTAATAGGCGTCCGCCCGGTACAATTTCGCACAGCCAAGTGCATTCCTGTCTGTCATCCATCTTTGTATGCGAGTGTTTCCAAGATCGATATGCGGCGAGATGGGTTCGCCGATGTTGGTGCAACGCATCAGAATCCGATCGAGTTCCGCTACGCATTTTTCCACCAGCTCCGCGTCTGTATACGCCGCCAGCTTGGTGGCATCGTCCTCCCAGGTGTAGCTGAGCAGGATGCAATCGCGGGTGTGCTGATCGTTGTAACGGTAGGCATAGACATCGTGCACGAAGCTGTCGGTGACCAGGATCTGCGGCAGGTGGGGATGCTGGTCGAGAAAGCTTTTACGCAGCGGCGCATAAACCTTGCAGCTGGTCTCCCAATGGGCGTGCTTCCAGGCCTCGACAATGGCCGGTGGCAGCATGCTCAGGGAGAAGCCCTCCAGGCGCATCCCTGTTTCGATCAACCAGGACGGCGTGGTAAGCACCACGCTGTCGAACACATCGCTCATCGGCTGAGCCTTGGCTTCATCGCTGTGCCGCCAACGGTAATCGACGCGGATGCGGCCATCGGCCAATTTGTGCAGGCCATGAACCGAGCTGTCCGACAGCAGGCCATCCTTACGCGCCACGCATTGGCTGTACAAAGATTCGCCCAGGCCAGCGATGTCCATGAACAGCAGGGCCTCATCCAACGCGGCGATCCCCAGGTAGGCAGGTGCCTGGAAATGCAGGCCTTTGCTGTCGGGAACAGTCTCGACATCCTGATAGGGCGCTGCAAGCACTCGCCCCTTGTCATCTACACGACCATGCACAAGCTGCAGGTGGCTGCTGAACCCGAAAATGGCGGTGCGCAGCGGATAGAGGCAACACACGTCGTAGAAGGCGCCCCAGCTGCCATCACCGATGCCGATTGCATAGAAGATCGCCGACTCGTCACGGTCCATGCCAAGGCCACCGAAATCGCCTGGATTGCCAGGGTCCCAAGCCTCCAGGATCGGTAGCAATACCAGGTCACGGAACGACAGCCTGTGATATCGCTCGACGATTGCCGACCACGTCGTCAGCCAACCTTCTGTGCCGTAGATGACGGCCACCTGTTCGGTGAAACGCTCGGCAAAGCGCCGCCACTTGCTATGAATCCTCTGTAGTACCGCAGTTGGTGGCGGAGTGTGACCTTCGGGGTTTTTCCAGATCAGCAGCTTCGGATCACCCTCCCCTTCAAGTTGGCCTTCACGCAGGTAGATACCTGTTGCATTGACCCAGGGCGTGCCAGGGTTGGGGAAGTCGGAAAGTCGCAGGTCGAACAGATCTGCGTAGTAAGCCATCAGTGAATGGCCTGCCTTGGGCGGCTCGCCGGTACGGTTGAAGAACGGCATGCGCATGGCGCCCATCTCGAAGGGAGCGGTGTGTACTGTTGGCTTGTCAGCAGAGGATGACACGGTGAGATGACGCCCCCCAATTCGCCGGGCTTGCTCGATCAGTGTGATCTGGGTGAAACCACAGCGCAGCAGTTCACGTGCGACGGTGAGGCCGGTGACGCCAGCACCGACAATGCAGATGCGATGTGCAGGACGAGCAACCTGGGCAATGCCGCCTTGCTGTTCGACAAGACGTCGGTAGTCGAAACACAGGTCAGGCGGATTCGGGAAACGTGCGGCCCATGGCAGCACTGGGGTGCGTGGCTCGACGGCAATGTCGGCGGGATGGTTGTACGTTGATCCAATGGTCATGATCTCGGGTTCTCAGGGTTGGTGAGGAGCCTGAGCATGCCGGGAGTAGAGAGGTGGGGATGGGTAGATGTGTATGGTGGTGCAGCGTACGTTGTTGCCTGTACTTACGTTGTCGCGGGACAAACCGCTCACACGTTGTTCTTGCACAACGTGGGAGCGGGCTTGCCCCGCGATGAGGATGCTACGGTTTAGACCGCCAGCGCGCGCTCACGCAGCTCGCTGTTGAGGATGCGGTCGTTCTCGCTGTAGTCCACCGGGCAGTCGATCACGTGCACGCCTGGGGTCTTGATGCAGTGCTCGAGCAGCGGCAGGAAGCCTTCGGCGCTTTCCACGCGGTGGCCATTGGCACCGTAGGCTTCGGCGTACTTGACGAAGTCCGGGTTGCCGTAGTCCAGGCCGAAATCGGTGAAGCCCATGTTGGCCTGCTTCCAGCGGATCATGCCGTAGCCGTCGTCTCGCAGGATCACCACGGTGATGTGCATGCCCAGACGTACCGCGGTTTCCAGCTCCTGGCTGTTCATCATGAAGCCGCCGTCGCCGCATACCGAGATGACCGGGCGATCCGGGTACACCAGGTGCGAGGCCATGGCCGATGGCAGGCCGGCGCCCATGGTCGCCAGGGCGTTGTCCAGCAGCACGGTGTTGGGCTTGTGGGCCTTGTAGTTGCGGGCGAACCAGATCTTGTAGATGCCATTGTCCAGGGCGACGATGCCTTCGGACGGCAAGGCGCGACGGATGTCGGCGACCATGCGCTGCGGGTAGACCGGGAAACGGTCGTCGTCGGCGCCTTCGGCGATCTGTGCTTCGTTCGCTTCACGGATGGCCATCAGGCGGGTGAAGTCCCAGTGGCTGGTGTCGGTCAGCGCTTCGCTGATCTGCCACACGGCGTTGGCGATGTCGCCGATCACTTCCACCTGCGGGAAGTACACGGCGTCTACCTCGGCCGAGCGGAAGCTGACGTGAATGACCTCGGTGCCGCCACGGACCATGAAGAACGGTGGTTTCTCGATCACGTCGTGGCCGATGTTGACGATCAGGTCGGCGGCTTCGACGGCGCGGTGCACGAAGTCACCGGAGGACAGCGCGGCGTTGCCGAGGAAGCGCGGATGGCGCTCGTCGACCACACCTTTACCCATCTGGGTGGTGATGAACGGGATGCCGGTCTTGTCGATCAGTTGCTTGAGGACCTTGGCGGTCATCTTGCGGTTGGCGCCGGCACCGATCACCAGGATCGGGTTGCGGGCGTTCTGCAGTTTCTGCACGGCGGCTTCGATAGCCACGTGCTCGGCCAGCGGGCGACGGTGCAGGCTGCGCGGGATCGGCAAGGCGTCGGTCTGCTCGGCGGCGATGTCTTCCGGCAGCTCCAGGTGCACGGCGCCTGGCTTCTCTTCTTCGGCCAGGCGGAAGGCTTCACGCATGCGCGCTGGGATGTTGTCGGCCGAGGCGAACTGGTGGGTGTACTTGGTGATGGGGTCCATCATGCCGCACACGTCGATGATCTGGAAACGGCCCTGCTTGGACTTCTTGATCGGCTTCTGACCGGTGATCATCATCATCGGCATGCCGCCCAGGTAGGCGTAGGCACTGGCGGTCACCAGGTTGGTCGCGCCAGGGCCGAGGGTCGACAGGCTGACGCCGGTCTTGCCGGTCAGGCGGCCGTAGGTGGCGGCCATGAAGCCTGCGGACTGCTCGTGGCGGGTCAGTACCAGCTTGATCTTCGACTTGCGCAGGGACTCGAGCAAGTCGAGGTTTTCCTCACCGGGAATGCCGAACACATACTCGACACCTTCGTTTTCCAGGCATTGCACAACGACATCGGCGGCCTTGGCCATCTTGCTTCTAACCTCAAGTAATAGGACGGTGAAAGTCCAGAAATGCGCAGCACGGTACGCTGGCATCGCTCGGTCCGGGTGCCAGGATTGCCCCGAACCTAAGCCTTGACGCAGGGTAGGTACGGGGAAGTCACGTAATTGTGACGGCAATATTGTCGCACCTGCGACGGGGCGATGTGAGGTAGCCGACGAGCAAAGGATATTTGCGTGATCGTCAGCAAACGGATGCCGTGTAGGAACAAGATACCGTGGGAGCGGGCTGGCCCCGCGATAAGGCCGAATCAGGCCGTGATGTTATCCGGGCATGCGCCATCGCGGGGCAAGCCCGCTCCCACGTCAGATTTCTTTACCAGGGCTGAAAAGACAAAACCCCTACCTGCTCGCGCAGATAGGGGTTTTGCGAAATGAATCTTGACGATGACCTACTCTCACATGGGGAAGCCCCACACTACCATC
>NZ_JBLIYT010000028.1:0-24826 GCF_057480795.1 Pseudomonas sp. P110(2024) | reverse complement strand
GAACCACCTGATCCCATCCCGAACTCAGCAGTGAAACGATGCATCGCCGATGGTAGTGTGGGGCTTCCCCATGTGAGAGTAGGTCATCGTCAAGATTCAATTCCGAAGCCCCTGATCGCGATGCGGTCAGGGGCTTTGTCTTTTCAGGGTACCAATGCACGTGATTGCTGTATGAGACAACCCAGCGCCTTGGACTGGGCTGTCTCGCAGGGAACAAAGTTGCAAGCATCAGCAGCGTGGGAGCGGGCTAGCCCCGCGATGCGGTGTATGGCACCGGCTTCGCCGGTGATCGCGGGCTGATGCTTGAAAACCTGTACCCTGCGCGAAAGCGCAGCCCGAACAGTCATCCCCCGACCCCTGACATCCAAGACAAAAAAAGGCCGCTCCCGGTTGGGAGCGGCCTTTTTGCTATCGGGGCAAACGCCCCTGCCAGTGATCTCAGCTCAGTAGGTTACGCACATTGCCCATCGCCTCGTCGGCAAAGCCCTGCAGGAACGCCTGGAATCCCGGCAGGTCCTGCGGACCACCTTCCCAGGGCTCGGCCTGGATGGTCCAGGTCGCACGGCTGCGGTTGGCATCGATCACCTGCACTTGCATGGCAGCCCACAGGTTGCCGATATTCAGGCTGGTGTAGATCAGGCTCCAGGTCATGTGCATGGCCTGCTCGTCACGGCTGTTCAACTGCTCGATCACCACGTTGCCATCCTTGAACAGCTTCTTGCGCACCGAGCGCACGCCACTGCCGGTCATCTCGATGTGCGCCAGCGCAGGGATGAACACCGGGAAGCCGGCGAAGTTGCCGACGATGTTCCACACGCTGGCGGCTGGGGCGGCGATCTCGACGCTGGAAACCACCAGGCAGCCTTGCGGGTTGCGGATCAGGGTGTCGGGTTTGAGTGTTTGCATGGGATGTTGCTCCTGTTGTGGATTGAAGGGATCAGATAAAACCGATGTCGGCCAGGTAGCGGCAGCCGCGGCTGAGCAGCGCCGGGTCCTTGCTCGGGTAACGGGCGCCCATGCGCTGAACGCCGGCACGGGCGTTGTCGTGGGCGATGCCGGAGATGTCACCGATGTCTTCCTCGAAACCGTCCAGATAGAAGCCCAGGACGTCGTACAGCGCGTTGTCGCGGTCGACCCGGGCCAACTGGCGCTGCCATTGCTCGACGCTCACCAGCTCGAAGGCATGGCCCTGCGCATGGAACGACGCCAGATAGTCACGCCAGCGCAGCGGTTCGGGGTTGTGCAGGTTGAACACGCATTGGCCAGCCTGGTGGCGGCTGCTGTGGAAGGCGATGAAACGGGACAGGAAGTCCACTGGCATGAGGTCGAAGTCGATCTCCAGCCCCGGCACCTGGCCCAGTTGCAGCGAACCCTTGAGCATCAGCATCAGTCGATTGCGCTGGGGCTGGCAGGCGCCCGTGCGGCTGTCGAAGGTGATGTTGCCCGGGCGGAACAGGTTGACCCACACGCCCTGCTCGCGCGCGCGGCTGAGGATGCGCTCGCCGACCCACTTGCTCAGGTTGTAGCCATTACGGATATAGATCGGCGGGGTACTGACCGGATCGCTCTCCAGCACGCGACCATCGTTGTCCACGGCGCTGCACGCGGACAGGGTCGAGACGAAGTTGAAGATCTTCTTGCGTCGGCCTTCGCACAGCCGCAGGCACTCGAACAACGGCTCGATGTTGTCGGCGGCCAGCACCTCGTAGTCGAGCACATGGTTGACCTGCGCGGCGTTGTGCAGCAAGGCGCCATAGTGGTTGTCCAGGTCGTCGTAATCGGCCTGGGACAAGCCCAGCAGCGGCTTGCGCAGGTCTGCCTCGAGTACCCGCACGCGGCTCAGGTCCAGGTTGATGTGGTTGTCCTGCAGGGCCTTGGTGAAGCGCTCCTCGGCGGACCACCCACCGGCTCGGCGTACCAGACAGGCAACTTCGGTGGCGCCCCATTCCAGCAAAGCTTCGACCAGGTGCACGCCAAGGAAGCTGTTTGCCCCCGTGACGATGACCTTGTGCACATCGCCCAGACGTTCCATCGGCAGTACCTGCAAGCCGAGATCGCGGTTGGCGTCCTGCTCCAGGCGCGCCAGGGAGGTCTGCAGCGCATCATCGTTGCCGTCGAGTAGCGCACCCAGGCGCTGCAAGGTCGGCTGCTCGATGAAACGGTTGATTGCCACGCCTTGGCCGAAGTGTTCCCTTACCTCCAGCAACAGGCGTGACAGCAGGATCGAGTGCCCGCCCAGATTGAAGAAGCTGTCGTCCATGGAGATGTTGGCTGGTGGTAGTTCCAGCAACCCGCTCCACAGCTGCAGCAGGTGCTTCTCGGTCTCGGTCGTCGGTGCGATGCGCGCGTTCGTCGGTAGGGGCAGTGGTCGTGCCGACAGTGCCCGGCGGTCCACCTTGCCGTTGGCCGTATAGGGCATGTGCTCCAGCACCTGGTAGAACATCGGGCGCATGTAGTCGGGTAGGTGCCGCTCGGCATGCTCACGCAACACGGCTTGCGCATCGGCCCGCTGCGGATGGGCGAGGAAGGCCAGGATCCGGCGCTGCGCGTCGATCACTACCGCTACCTGGGCGAACAGGTGACTGTCGCGTAGGCAGTGTTCGATCTCCTCGGGCTCGACCCGGAAGCCTCGGATCTTCACCTGGTTGTCACGCCGTCCGCACAGCTCGATGCCTTGGGCGGTCCACTTGCCGATGTCTCCGGTGCGATAGGCTCGCAGCGTGCGGCCTGCGGGCAGGCTCAGCTCGACGAAGCGTTCGGCGGTCAGTGCAGGCTTGTTCAGATAGCCCAGGCCGACACCGGGCCCGGCGATGTACAGCTCGCCAGGGGTCTGCTCCGCTACCGGTCGCAGATCCTGGTCAAGTATCAGCACCTGGGTGTTGGCGATGGGCAGGCCCAGGTTGCGGTTGCTGTCGCCGCTGGCGAACACCCGGGTGGTGGCCAGCACGGTGGTTTCCGTCGGCCCGTAGATGTTGTGCATCCGGCACTGGCCGGCCAGGCGGGTGATGACCTCCGGCTCACAGACGTCGCCGCCAGTGATCAGATGACGCAGGCCGAGGTGGAGATCGCGGGGCAGGATGCTCAGCAGGGCCGGTGGCAGGAACGCATGGCTGACCTCCTGGCTGTGGATAAGTTGTACCAGTTGCCGCGGATCACGGCGTTGGTCCTCGCTGGGCACTACCAGCTCGGCACCGCAGAGGAAGGTCGGCAGGATGTCCAGCAGCGAGGCATCGAAGCCGATGGTGGAGAACTGCAGCACCCGGCTGTGCCCGTCCAGGGCCACATGCTCGCGATACCAGGCCATGAAGTGCGCCAGGTTGCGCTGGCTGAGCAGCACGCCCTTGGGCTGGCCGGTGGTGCCGGAGGTGTAGATCGCCACGCACGCCTGCCCTGCGCCGGCCTGGCGCAGCGCCAGGCCAGGCAACGGCATGCCCGGTGTCGTAGCGAGGCTGCGAACATCCACATGGGGGATATCCACAGGCACATGCCCGTCATGCAGCACGACGCAGGCACCGGCATCCTCGAGGATCGACTGGCGTCGTTCGGCCGGTGTGGCCGGGTCCAGCGGCAGGTAGATGGCCGCACAGCCCAGCACCGCCAGCAGGCTGGCATAGAGGTCAGGCGACTTGTCCATGCACACGGCGACCACCGGTGGCTGTTCGCCGGGTTCAGGCAGCAGCGGTACCAGGGCCTGCTGGATGGCGACGGTGCGGGCATGCAACTGGCGATAGCTGGAGCGCTGGCCGCCATGGTTCAGGGCGAAGCGTTCGGCATGCAGGCGCAGGCTGTGCTCCAGTGTCTCGACCAGGCTCGTTTCGGCCTGCTCCAGCAGGTCGGCGCGCAGTGTGCGGTTGAATGGATGGCGGAAGGCCAGTGCCTCCAGCCAGTCCAGGCTATGCTCGCGCTCCTGGTCGCCGGGGCTTACTGCGGGCGCTTCCTGCAGATGCGCCGGATTGCGGGCAAAACGGGTGACTTGCAGGGCCAGTTGATCACACAAGGCCTGCAGGGCGTCTTCACACAACTGCTGGCCGTTGCCGGAGCTTGGCGTGTGGATCGCTGCTCGCTGAATCAGCCGCTGGGCGCTGGCACTGCCGCACCAGCACAGGGCTTCCAGTTGTGGCAGGGGCTCGGCGAAGCTGGCGCCCAGGCGCAGCCTGAGCAGCGGCGTGTCACCCAGAGGCTGCCAGTCGCTGCTGCCGAGTATCAGGCTGCCGTCTTCCACCACCAGGTCTGGCCGGACCGACAGCCGCTGGCGCAAGGCTTGCCCGCTGTCGACGGTGGCCGGGCCATGGCCGTGCTCATCAAGGAGGCGGGCGAATGCCTTCAGGGTGGGACTGTTGCCCACCAGGAGTATGTCGAGGCGTCTCATATCCAGGTCCTCAGGGCAGGTAGTCGCGCAGGGCGTCTTGCACACAGGGCGACTCGAGCATCGAGCTGCTGCGGAAGAAACGCAGGATGTTGCCCAGCAGCGGATGCTGGTGGTTGATTGGGTAGGCCAGGCCTTGCGCTTCATCGCGCAAGGCCTGGCGCACCGTTTCGTTCACCGGCAAAGCAGCGATCAGGGCGCAGTCGAAAGCCTGCTGGATGTCGCTGGTCAGGTATTGGCGCAGGAACAGCGGCAGCACCTTGGCGATCGCCTGACGATCCGTCTCTGGCGCGGTGTGCCAGTAGATGCGCGTCAGCCGCGCCCAGAAGCTGGAATGACGGCCTTCGTCCAGCAGGTGATCGGCCATCAGTCCCTTCACCGAGGGCTTGACCGAGTCGTCCTTGGCAAAGGCCGCGACATCGTCGGTCAGGGTGTTCTCGGCGATGCCCACGCAGATCAGTTCCAGCGCATCGCGCAGGCCCTCGGGCACCTGGTCCAGCACGGCCGGAATGGCGCGGCTGAGTTCGATCTCCTGGGGCAGGGCGATCGGCTCGATGCCGGTCAGGGCGATGGTCTGCTGCAGGAAGTCCATCGCCACCAGGGCGTGATAGTCCTCGTCCACCACCACGGTCATCGCGTCGTAGCGGCAGGCGAACGGGAACCGCACGGCAAAGCGATCCTTGGCGATGCGCCGGGCGGTGCGGTCGACGATTTCGGTCTCGAAGATCACCACATCGTTGATGAACTTGTAGAGGCTTTGCACCAGCACGAAATCACGCAACTGCGGACATTCGCGCTGGAACGTCGCGCCGAGCACCAGGGGTTGGCGGCTCAGGGGGTAGATCAGTCGCTGGTCATCCTCCACCAGGCGCCGGGGCCGGGTGCGTATGGTCGCCCGAGCCTCCCAGGCCTCGGCAAAGGAGCGGTACTCGAGGGCGTTCATTGGGTGGCCTCGGCGACAGGCGTCTGCAGCGAGGCCCGCAGGCGGTCCCACAGCGCCATGCGGCTGTCCACTGCGGCGATGGCGGCCACGTAGACGTCTTCCTGGCGCAGCGGGTCGTGGTCGACCAGGCGGGCCAGCAACTGTTCGGCGGCAGGCCCGTGGTCTTCGGAGTCCACTTCGATGTGGCGCTGCAGGTAGTAACGGAAGGTCGGCGCCTGCTCGGTGCCGATGCCCCACTCGTCGAGGATCTGCTGGAACATCGCCGGAATCACGCTTTCCCGGCCGTGCAGGAAGGCGGCCGCGACCCGGTGGGCCGGTGCGTCGAGGGCCACCTCGAGGGTGTCGCGGACGAATCGCTGGGCGGCCTCACTGGCACCGCAGCGCAGCAGGGCATCGATGGCCGTGATGCCCTGCTGCTGCAGGGTGATGAAGCGATCAATGGCCTGGGTGCTGGCACCGACTTCGCGCATGGCATCCAGGTACAGCTCGAAGTGGCTGTAGTGGCCGTGGTCGAGGCGGTCGTCCGATTCTTCGCCCAGCACGATCTCGTTGATCAGACGCGCAGCGGCCGGGTCCGCCGGCGGTAGCCAGGGCAGGCTGACGCAGGTCAGCTCCTGCTGCAGGCGCTTGGTCAGTGACATGAAGTCCCAGACTGCGAAAACATGGGTTTCCATGAACCGGCGCAGTGTCTGCAGCGAGTCGATTTCGGAAAAGAGTGGGTGCAGGGAAAGTTCATGTTTCTTGTCGGAAAGTGTGCGCTTCAATGTGCTCATGATGAGGTCCGTTATGGATGGCATTCAGGGGTTAAGTTGCTCTGCACATTGCTCGTTATATAAATTCCAGGCGAAGTGATGCCTCGAATGAAATTTCGACATCGAACAACGATTAGGGGCCGGCAGGGCTTGTCTGGCAAGGCGTCCACGGTGATGCCTGGCCGCCCTTGGCTGGCGCTATAAAAGTTAGAACAACTTCAAAGTTTGTCGCAATTGTTTTTTTGATTATTTTGCGCTCGGACTTTTCTTGAAATATAAGTGTCCGAATAAAACTTTGAGTAAGTTTTATTTTGGCAATATGTGCTCCTTCCGATAAATAACGATCAGAAAAATAGACACAGAGTGAATGCCTCACTCGGAGCACTGATGAACGGAGATGGGAGAGTGACTATTGGAGGGCGGCTGATCGCGTGCGGTCCTTGCCCTGGTGCCAGATTCCTTCTGCAGGTGAATGAGGAGGCAGGCGGCCAGGTCCACGTCTGATGATCAGCGGCCGCTGCGGGGAGTAGAGTGTGCCCAAAATGCTGGCACTGCCATGGCCTGCGACGGACCGGGCAGTGGAAATACCCTGATCAGCGTGTGGATGGCAGGAGGGGAGGGTTAGTAGCTGAGCAGCCCGAGGTGGCTGTTGAAGATGCGCACCAGACGCTGGTTGAGCAGCGAGGCATCGACCGATTGCCCCGGCAATTCAATCAGCTCCAGCTCTCGCCTTACCAGTCTGTGCCAGCCGAGCATCGCCGCCAGGGAGCCAGGCGGGTAGAGCACGGTCATCGGCACGTGCAATGGAAGGTTGCTGGTACTGAACTGCGGGCTGTCACAGCTTGAAACAAACAAGTGACGGGTTTGCCCCGGACTCGCCTCCTGCACCTGTTGCATCAGGGCTAGGGCGATGTGCGCGCCCAACCCTTGGGCGAACATGGCGTGGGGTTGTGTAAGGTAAGGCTCAAGCTGCTCGCGCAGGGCCAGGGTCAGGCGCCCGGCCACGGGCAGTGCGGCGGAGTGTTCCAGGTCGGCAATGCTCGGGACATCGACCGCGACCAGTTCGATGGGGTCGCTGAGGGTTCTTGCCCAAGTACGATACTGGGCAAGTTGTTGCCGGGTGCTGGCCAGGCAGATCAAGCGGATCCTGGACGGCTGGTCGGGCGTGATTTCCTGTCGCGTCTGCACGTGCACTGCCGTTCCTTGTGGCGGATCGTGTCTGCGCAGCGACGCGGTCGTTGAGGTCGGCTGCGCGGTTGAGCAGGATCAGTTGCCCGATTGCCTGTCGAGGTAGCTCCTGATGGTGCGCGCGGCGTGGTTCAGGTGCTCTTCCAGGAGCTCGATGGCTTTGTCCACCAGTTTGTCGCTGGCGGCGTCGACCAGGGCGATGTGATCGTCCTGGGTGAGCTTGCCCAGCCCCATCGAAGATAGGTGGAAGCGCAGGAAGCGTTCCTCTTCGTTGAGCTCGATCTCGATCATGCGCAGTAGCTTCTGGTTCTGCGCCTTGCTGTAGAGGGCCATGTGGAACAAACGGTTGAGCCGGCCGATTTCGGCGTGACGGGTCTCGCTTTCGAGCTGGCGGATATACCCCCTGGCCTGGGCGATGTCCTCGGCATCGAGCAAGGGGATCGACTGGCGCAGCGCCTCGGTCTCGAGCAGCACGCGCAAGGCGTAGGTGTCGACGGCATCCTCGCCGATCAGTGGCGCCACCACGGCACCTTTGTGCATCACCACCTGCAGCAGGGACTGGGCCTCGAGCTGGCGCAGGGCCTCGCGCACAGGCATGCGGCTGACGCCGAACAGGGTCGCCAGCTCTTGCTGGCGCACGGCGGTGCCCGGTGGCAGGCGGCCGTCGAGGATGGCACTGCGCAGGCGCTCTTCTATGACACTGCGGGCCAGGTGCGGCGGTACCTGCTCGCTGCCCAGCACGGTGCTCAGGAGTTTGGGTTTCTCAGCCACGCGTGGTTCGCCTCGGCAACATGAAAATTGGATCCAATTACCCTAGTGAGGGTAGGGGGCGCTTGTCAAACGGATTGATCAAGCCGGTGCGCCATGGCGCACTGACGAAACGCGGCTATCGTGAAGCAAGTTGCCGGCATTGGGAAGATGGCCAAGGTCGCCAGCCCTTGTACGAAGCGGGTTTGCCGACAGTTGGCAGTACAGGCACCCGGTGCCATTGTCTTTTGCCGCGTCAGCCCGCACCATCGCTGCTTTCGACTGATCTGAACAGGTGTCCGCAGTGGCGATACCTTGGCCCCTCAATGCGACCGTACGCCGGCTCGGCCTTGCCGTGCTGCTCGGCTGCCTGTGGCTGGGCGCTACCCAGGCGGATTGGGACTTCTCGCAGATCAGCCGCCGTGCGCAGGCCCTTTACGGCCCGTTGGGCCCGGGCCAGGGACGCATCGATGCCTGGCAGAACCTGCTGACGGCACAGAAGCAGGGCAGCGAGCTGGAGCAGTTGCAGGTGGTCAACCTGTTCTTCAACAAACAGTTGCGCTATGTCGAGGACATCGACCTGTGGCACGAGGTGGACTACTGGGCCACGCCGGTGCAGTCGCTGATCAAGGGCGCGGGCGATTGTGAGGACTATGCCATCGCCAAGTATTTCAGCCTGCGGCGCATGGGCATCCCGGCGGAAAAGCTGCGCATCACCTACGTCAAGGCCCTGCGCCAGAACCGTGCGCACATGGTCCTGACCTATTATTCAAGCCCACAGGCCCAGCCTCTGGTGCTCGACAGCCTGATGGACGCCATCAAGCCGGCCAGCCAGCGTACCGACCTGCTACCGGTGTATGCCTTCAATGGTGAAGGCCTGTGGCTGACCGGCGCTGGCGGCAACAAGAAGGTCGGGGACACCAAGCGCCTGTCACGGTGGCAGGACTTGCTGAAGAAAATGCAGGCCGAAGGGTTCCCGGCCGAACCGGTTTACTGAAGGAGCACAGATGTCACTGTTCAAACAATTGCTGCTAGCCATTTGCCTGTTCCTGGTGGTCGCCTTCAGTGGCAGCTTCATGGTCAGCCTGGAGAGCTCGCGCAGCCAGTACGTCAACCAGCTGCGTTCCCATGCCCAGGATGCGGCGACCGCGCTGGCGCTGTCGCTGACGCCGAACATCGACGATCCGGCGATGGTCGAGCTGATGGTCAGCTCGATCTTCGACAGTGGCTACTATTCGAGCATCAAGGTCATCGACCTGGACTCCAATGCCGTGCTGGTCGAGCGTCATGCCGAGCCCGACGCGGGTGGCGTGCCGGGTTGGTTCATCCAGCTGATCGGCCTGGACCCGGCCGGCGGTGACGCCATTGTCAGCCGTGGCTGGCAGCAGGCGGCGCGGGTCGAGGTGATCAGCCATCCGATGTTTGCCCTGGCCAAGCTCTGGCAGAGCGCCCTGGGCAGCCTGGGCTGGCTGTTGTTGTGCGGCGCGGCGAGCGCGGTGCTCGGGGCCCTGCTGCTGCGTCGCCAGCTGAGGCCGCTCGACTACATGGTGGCGCAGTCCCACGCCATTGCCCGCCGTGAGTTCCTCAGCCTGCCGGAGTTGCCGCGTACGCCCGAGCTGCGCCGGGTGGTGCAGGCGATGAACCAGATGGTCGAGAAGCTCAAGGCGCTGTTCACCGAGCAGGCCGAGCGCAGCGAGAAACTGCGTGCCGAGTCGTACCAGGACAGCCTCACCGGGCTGGCCAACCGCCGTTACTTCGAAATGCAGCTCAATGCCCGGGTCAGCAACCTGGAGGAGGCCCGGGCCGGCTACCTGCTGTTGCTGCGTGTCCAGGACCTGGCGGGCCTGAACGCGCGCCTGGGGGGCCAGCGCACCGACCAGTTGCTGCAGGCGGTGGGCGAGCAGTTGCGCCGCACCTGTGCGAACTTCCCCGAAACCAATGACCTGATCACCCGTAGCCGTGGCGGCGAGTTCGCGGTGTTGGCGCCGGGCATGGTGCATGACGAGGCGATCCAGTTGGCCCAGGCCCTGGAAACCACCTTGCAGAGCTTGCACGAGACCGGCGCCAGCGATGTCGACCCGGTGGCCTGCATCGGCCTGGCGCCCTACAGTCCTGGGGATGCCCCGCCAGCGTTGCTCAAGCTCGCCGACGAGGCCCTGGCCCGCGCCGAGAGCCAGCCCGCGCCGGGGTGGGTATGCTTGGAGCAGGGCGCCGCAGGCCAGGCCGCCGACAGCCACCACGCCTGGCACACGCGCCTGGACCAGGCGTTGGGCAAGGGCCAGTTCGAGCTGTTCTTCCAGCCGGTCGTGGATGCCAGGGCGCCGGAGCGGGTGCTGCACTACAAGGTCATCTCGCGCCTGCACGACGAGCAGGGCGAAGCCCTGGCGGCCGGCCGTTTCCTGCCGTGGCTGGAGCGCTTCGGCTGGATGGCGCGGCTGGACCTGCTGGTGCTGGAAAAAGTGCTCAAGCACTTGCAGGGGCATGGTGAGGCGCTGGCGCTGAACCTGTCGGCCGCGACCCTGGCCGACCCCCAGGCGCTGCAGCGGGTTTACGAGCTGCTTGGGCAGCATGGGGCGCTGGGGCGGCGGCTGACCTTCGAGATCGGCGAAGAGCAATTGCCCGAGCAGTCGGCGCTGGAACAACTGACCCGACGCCTGCGCGCACTGGGCTTCAGCCTGGCGCTGCAGCGCTTCGGCGGGCGCTTCAGCATGATCGGCAACCTCGCCCACCTGGGGCTGGCCTACCTGAAGATCGACGGTGGCTACATCCGCAACATCGACCAGGAGCGGCACAAGCGCCTGTTCATCGAGGCCATCCAGCGCGCGGCGCACAGCATCGACCTGCCGTTGATCGCCGAGCGGGTAGAGACCGAAGGGGAGCTGAAGGTACTACGGGAGATGGGTGTGCAGGGGATCCAGGGGCAACTGGTCGGTGGGCCGGCGCCCTGGCGTTAAGTTAAAGCCTGTGGGAACGGGCAGGACTACCACAGGCGCAAACAATGGCCGTTTGATCAGATCAACCCGCCGTCCTCGTCTTCCTCGATCAGGTTGTTCAGGCCGCCCAGCGCCTTGCGTGCGGTGGAGCGGTTGAGCAGCTTGGCCTGGGCGCCCGGTGGCAGGTCGGTGATGCTGAACACGCCCTTGGCGGTCAACACCTCGATCAGGTCCTCCAGTACCCGGATCATGTCCAGGTCGCTCTGCTTGAGCTGCTTGAGGCTGTTCTCGACAACGTCGTCGGCGAACCATTCCTGGATCTCGGCATTGTCTGCCGGGACCATGTCGGTAAAACCGTCAAACGCGGCGGCTTCCACCCGTAGCAACTGGCCTTCGGCGTCGCGTTGCACGTAGAACATGGCGGCGTCCCTCGTCACGATGAATCCTTTTTGGTAGTCAGCAGCATAGGCAAAGTTCACCGGGCATGTAAGCCCGGTGCACGAGTATGCGCGTGAAGGGATGGCTGGAAAAGCCCGCGCCCCGACGCCGGCCCTTGCGGGCCGTGGTCGGGGAGGGGGATCAGCTGTTGGAGTTGTCGATCTTGATGGTCGGGTCGGCGCCGCTGATCAACGAGTTGATCGTGGTGTTGGACCAGTTCACGCCCTCGAGCTTGATGGTCACGTCAGCGTTGGCCAGGCCGCCGGCGGCGTTGAGCTTGCCTTCGGTGCTGACCTGCAGGGTCGACTCGCCATTGACCGTGGTGATCTTCAGGAAGTTGTCGATGGTGCTGGCCTTCTCGCCCTGGAGCAGGTCGCTCAGGTCGAGGCGGTCGCCTTCGCTGGCCTTGAAGTCCTTGATCACGTCCTTGCCCAGGTCGCCGGCCTTCCACACGAAGGTGTCGGCACCGCTGCCGCCGGTCATGATGTCGTCACCCTTGCCGCCGATGAGGATGTCATTGCCGGCACCGCCGAACAGGATGTCGTTGCCTTCGCCGCCGAGCAGGGTGTCGTTGCCGGTGCCACCGAGCAGAATGTCGTTGCCCTTGCCGCCGTCGATGTAGTCGTTGCCACCCTGGCCGAAGATGATGTCGTTGCCGTTGCCGCCCAGCAGGGTATCAGCGCCGTCGTTGCTACGCGAGACATCGAACTCGGCGTAGTTCTCGGTGATGTACTTGTGCATCGCCCGCGCGTCCACGCTGCCCGAGTCGACGCCCAGCTTGTCGGCGACATAGCCGCGGATCGCCTCGACACCGGTGCCGGCAACACCGTCGAAGACCATCAGGTCGCCAAAGATGATGTCATTGCCGTCGCCGCCATTGACCGTGTCGTTGCCCGGCTGGGTGACTTCGGTATGGCCGAGGATCGCCTCGGCCAGCTTGCTCGGGTCGATGTTGGTCTGCGGCTTGCCGTCGGTGTCGTACGGTTTCAGGTCGTTGGTGTTGACGCCGTTGTTGAGGCCGATGGCCTCGACCTCGGACAGGCCCGAGAGCAGCTTGAAGCTGTCCTGCGAGTTGTTCGTGGTGGTGGTGCTTGTGCTGGATCCACTTCCTCCGCGTGTCGACAGTTCATAGCCACCAATACCGTCGGCGCGAATGTCACCCGATAGCGTTGTACTCCAGCCTCCCCGGCCATAGGTCTGTACGGTCAGCGCTCCGTCGCTCCCGATGGTGATGTAGTTCGTGTTGTCCAAGTACTTGCTGACCGTCATGCCAGCCTTGTAATTGATGGAGGCCAGGTAGCTGTCGAAGCTGTTACCGCTAGTGCCCAGGTTTGGGTTGCCTTGCTCGTTGGCCTGGTAGTAGGTCGGCTGGCCATCGGTAATGAAGAAGGTCTGGTTGCTGCCGGTATTCCCTGCGGCCTTGAGAGACTGGAACCAGTTGGCGGTGGTCTTGAAGGCATCCTCGTAGTTGGTGCCGCCGTTGGCATTGAGCGTGTTCAGGGCATTGAGCAAGGTTTGCAGGCCTGCATCGTTCAGGGTCACCGCAACGTTGCTCTTGACCTGGGTGGCGAAGTCCACCAGGAGGATGTTCACGGTACCCGACTGGTCGCCCTTGACGCTGGCGGCCAGGGTCTTGAACACCGATTCCAGGGACTTCTTCGACGCATCCACGCCGGACGAGCCCATGCTGCCCGAGGTGTCGACGATGAAGGCGAGGTTGTAGTCCTGGCCTGGCACCACGTGCAGGCCGGTGACGTCGGCCACCACCACATCGTTGCCGTCGGTACCGGTGATGTTGTCGCTGTCCGAAGACAGGTTGCTGGTGGTGTAGGACTGCGGGTAGACCGTGACCTTGATGGTGCCTTCGCTGGTCGCGGTGCTGCCGCCGACGCTCTCGGTGGAGGTCGAGCTGACCTTCACGTCGAACTGGCCGGCGTAGTAGGCCGGTGGCTTGATGGTCAGGCCACCCAGGTTCCAGCCGGTGACGTCCACCGCGTCCTTGCCGACGGTGATGGTGTGGCCGGCGTTGTCGGCCAGCACAGAGCCTGCCGGGATGCCGCTGAGCTTGATGCTCAGGGATTCGGAGCCGTCGGTGTCGGTCAGGTTGGTGCTGATGCCCACCAGCTTGACCGGGGCGCCGTTCTCACTGCCTTCGTTGAGCTTGTAGCCGTCGTAGTAGCCCTGGTTGTTGCTACCGTGCAGGTCGCCGACGGTCACGCCGGCGTTGGTCAGGTCCTTGACGCTCGGGTACATCGGGATGTTCGAGCTGTTGAGGTCGGTGACCGCGCCGTTGCCCACCTTGATGTTGACGTCCAGGCTGCCGGGGCCGGCCTGGTTGGCGTTGTAGATCTCCAGGGTGTAGTAGCCGCTGGTGGTCGGGGTGAAGCTGCCGGAGATGGCGCCGCTGCCTGAGCCCCAGGTGCCGCTGGCGACGTTCTTGCCACCCACGACGATCTGCAGGCTGTCGTCGGCGGTGCCGCTGAACGCATAGGTCTTGCCGGCTTCCAGGTAGATCAGGCCGGAGGTCTTCGAGCCCGTGCCAGGCGTCACGGTGGCGACCGTGTCGACGCCGGTGACGGTCTCGCTCTTGCTGGCATTGCCGGAGTTGGCGAAGACGTTCTTCAGCGCATCGCCGGTGATGCCGTTGCCGTTGTTACCCAGGCCGGTGAGGCTGTTCCAGGTTTCCTTGAGCAGGCCGATGGAGTTGACGTTGTTGTTGCCGATGTTCAGGTCAGGCTTGTCGGCCACTGGCGCGATATCGACCTTCATGGTCACTTCGCCGCCGGCGTTGGTGCCGTCGTTGGGCTTGTACTTGATCTGCGCGTAGTCGGCCTGCTTGTTGCCCACGCCGCTGCCACCATAGCCGTCGACGCCCGACTGGTTGGCCAGTGGCACGAACTTGAGCTTGCCGGCGGCGATGTCGGCCTGGCTGATGTTCTGGTTCAGCGACACATCGACCCACGAGGTGCCGTTGAAGAACTTCAGGCTGCCCAGGTCCGGCAGCTTGCTGATGGTCACCGACAGGCCGGTGTTGCCATCGGCGTCACTGACGTTGAAGTCGCCCCACTTGAACACGTAGTCGGTGTCTTCGCTGCCGGTCACGGCGCCACCGGTCGACACCGGCGCGTGGTCGTTGTCGATGATGGTGGTGGTGACGCTGGACTTGCCGGCGTCGACCTGCAGGTTCTCGAAGCCACCGCCCGCGGCGCCGCTGATCTTGACCGTGAAGTTCTCCGAGCCCTCGACCAGCTTGTCGTCGATGGTCTTGATGTCGAAGGTGGTGCCGCTGCTGCCCGCCGGGATCTTCACGGTGACCACGCCGGTGAAGTCCTGGCCGTCGGTGGCGGTGCCGCTGTAGGTCAAGGTGATGGTCACCTCGGACTTCGACGGGTTGCTCAGGGTCAGGTTGTAGTGGGCGGTGTCACCTTCGGTCACCGAGGTGTCGCCGCTGATGCCGACGGTGGTCAGGTCGCCCTGGCCGCTCGGCTCGTCGGTGACGCTGGTGGTGACGGTGTTGCTGCCCAGGGTCAGCTTCTCGAAGTTGTCGCCGCCGGTGACCGATTCGATCTTGTTGACGATGTTCGGCTGGCCACCGACGTACGGGTCGTCCTTGGCAGTGATGGTGAAGGTGCCGCTGGCGCTGCCGGCCGGGATGGTGACCTTGGTGCCGTCGGTCAGGGTGAAGGTCAGGCCATTGTGGCCGTTGACCGACAGGCCCTGGGCGTTGGTCAGGGTCACGGTGTAGGTGACCTGGCCGCCTTCGGTGACGGTGGTCTTGTCGGCGGACAGGGTGGCGACCACTTCACTGATGGTGTCGCTGATCTGCACGGTGGCGTTGCCGCCCAGTTCCAGATTCTCGAAGGTCTTGCCGGTGACCGTGGCATCGGTGATGCCGACGGTCAGCGAGCTGCCATCCTTGAACACGTCGTCGCCCTGGGCGGCGGCCTTGTACTCGACCTGTGTCTGGCCGGCCGGGATGATCACCTTGGCACCGTTGCTCAGGGTCACGGTCAGGTCCTGCGTCAGCTTCTGGCTGACCTTGACGGTGAACGACGGCTGCTGGTCTTCGGTGACGTTGCCGTTGCCGACGATGGTGACCGAGACCTTATCGCCCTGGTTGCCGGTGCCCGGGGTGCCCGAACCTGGCTCGTCGGTGACGGTAGTCTTCACTTCGTTCTGACCCAGGGTCAGTTTTTCGAAGTTGTCCGCGCCGGTGACGCCGGTGATCTTGTTGCTGATGGTCGGCTGACCGCCGACGAATACATCGTCCGCGGCGGTGATGGTGAAGGTGCCGCTGGCGCTGCCGGCCGGGATGGTGACCTTGGTGCCGTCGGTCAGGGTAAAGGTCAGGCCATTGTGGCCGGTGACCGACAGGCCCTGGGCGTTGGTCAGGGTCACGGTGTAGGTGATCTGGCCGCCTTCGGAAACGGTGGTCTTGTCGGCGGACAAGGTGGCCACGACTTCACTGATGGTGTCGGTGATCTGCACGGTGGCATTGCCACCCAGCTCGAGGTTCTCGAAGGTCTTGCCGGTGACTGTGGCATCGGTGATGCCGACGGTCAGCGAGCTGCCGTCCTTGAACACGTCGTCGCCTTGGGCGGCGGCCTTGTACTCGACCTGGGTCTGGCCGGCCGGAATGACTACCTTGGCGCCATTGCTCAGGGTGACGGTCAGGTCCTGGTCGAGCTTCTGGCTGACCTTGACGGTGAACGACGGCTGCTGGGCTTCGTTGACATCGCCGTTGCCGACGATGGTAACGGAGACCTTGTCGCCCTGGTTGCCGGTGCCTGGAGTGCCCGAGCCCGGTTCGTCGGTCACCGTGGTGGTCAGGGTATTGCTGCCGAGGGTCAGCTTCTCGAAGTTGCCGCCACCGGTGACGGACTCGATCTTGTTGACGATGCTCGGCTGGCCGCCGACGAACACGTCGTCCTTGGCGGTGATGGTGACCGTACCAGTGGCGCTGCCGGCCGGGATGATGACCTTGGTGCCGTCGGTCAGGGTGAAGGTCAGGCCGTTATGGCCGTTGACCGGCAGACCTTGGGCGTTGGTCAGGGTGACGGTGTAGGTGAACTGGCCACCCTCGGCAACCGTGGTCTTGTCGGCGGACAGGGTCGCGACCACTTCGCTGATGGTGTCGCTGATCTGCACGGTGGCCGAACCGCCGAGCTCGAGGTTCTCGAAGGTCTTGCCGACCACGCTGGCATCGGTGATGCCGACGGTGAGCGGGCCGCCGTCCTTGAACACGTCGTCGCCCTGGACCGGCGCCTTGTACTCGACCTGGGTCTGGCCGGCAGGGATAACTACCTTGGCGCCATTGCTCAGGGTCACGGTGAGGTCCTGGTCGAGCTTCTGGCTGACCTTGACGGTGAACGACGGCTGCTGGGCTTCGTTGACATCGCCGTTGCCGACGATGGTGACCGAGACCTTGTCGCCCTGGTTGTCGGTGCCTGGAGTGCCCGAGCCCGGTTCGTCGGTGACCGAGGTCTTCACTTCGTTCTGACCCAGGGTCAGTTTCTCGAAGTTGTCGGCACCGGTGACGCCGGTGATCTTGTTGCTGATGGTGGCCTGGCCGCCGACGAACACGTCGTCCGGTGCGGTGATGGTGGCGGTGCCAGTGGCGCTGCCGGCTGGGATGGTGACCTTGGTGCCGTCGGACAGGGTGAAGGTCAGGCCGTTATGACCGGTGACCGACAGGCCCTGGGCGTTGGTCAGGGTCACGGTGTAGGTGATCTGGCCACCCTCAGTGACGGTGGTCTTGTCGGCGGACAAGGTGGCCACGACTTCACTGATGGTGTCGGTGATCTGCACGGTGGCGTTGCCGCCCAGTTCCAGATTCTCGAAGGTCTTGCCGGTGACCGTGGCATCGGTGATGCCGACGGTCAGCGAGCTGCCGTCCTTGAACACATCATCACCTTGGGCGTTGGCCTTGTACTCGACCTGGGTCTGGCCGGCCGGGATGATCACCTTGGCGCCATTGCTCAGGGTGACGGTCAGGTCCTGGTCGAGCTTCTGGCTGACCTTGACGGTGAACGACGGCTGCTGGGCTTCGTTGACGTTGCCGTTGCCGACGATGGTGACCGAGACCTTGTCGCCCTGGTTGTCGGTGCCTGGGGTGCCCGAACCTGGTTCGTCGGTGACGGTAGTCTTCACTTCGTTCTGACCCAGGGTCAGTTTCTCGAAGTTGTCGGCACCGGTGACACCAGTGATCTTGTTGCTGATGGTCGGCTGACCGCCGACGAATACATCGTCCGCGGCGGTGATGGTGAAGGTGCCGCTGGCGCTGCCGGCCGGGATGGTGACCTTGGTACCGTCGGTCAGGGTGAAGGTCAGGCCATTGTGGCCGGTGACCGACAGGCCCTGGGCGTTGGTCAGGGTCACGGTGTAGGTGATCTGGCCGCCTTCGGAAACGGTGGTCTTGTCGGCGGACAAGGTGGCGACCACTTCACTGATGGTGTCGGTGATTTGCACGGTGGCGTTGCCACCCAGCTCGAGGTTCTCGAAGGTATGGCCCGGAACCGTGGCATCGGTGATACCGACGGTCAGCGAGCTGCCGTCCTTGAACACGTCGTCGCCCTGTGCGGCGGCCTTGTACTCGGTCTGGGTCTGACCTGCCGGGATCACCACCTTGTCGCCGTTGGACAGGGTGACGGTCAGGTCGTAGCCAAGCTTCTGGCTGACCTTGACGGTGAACGACGGCTGCTGGTCTTCGGTGACGTTGCCGTTGCCGACGATGGTGACGGAGACCTTGTCGCCCTGGTTGTCGGTGCCTGGAGTTCCGGTGCCCGGCTCGTCGGTCACGGAGGTCTGCACTTCGTTCTGACCCAGGGTCAGTTTCTCGAAGTTGTCGGCACCGGTGACGCCGGTGATCTTGTTGCTGATGGTGGCTTGGCCGCCAACGAAGACGTCGTCAGGCGCCGTGATGATGGCGGTACCGCTGGCGCTGCCGGCCGGGATGGTGACCTTGGTGCCGTCGCTGAGGGTAAAGGTCAGGCCGTTGTGGCCGGTGACCGACAGGCCGTGGGCATTGGTCAGGGTCACGGTGTAGGTGATCTGGCCGCCTTCGGACACGGTGGTCTTGTCGGCGGACAGGGTGGCGACCACTTCACTGATGGTGTCGGTGATCTGCACGGTGGCGTTGCCACCCAGCTCGAGGTTCTCGAAGGTCTTGCCGGTGACTGTGGCATCGGTGATGCCGACGGTCAGCGAGCTGCCATCCTTGAACACGTCGTCGCCCTGGGCTGCGGCTTTGTACTCGACCTGGGTCTGACCGGCTGGAATGACGACTTTGTCGCCATTGCTCAGGGTGACGGTCAGGTCCTGGCCAAGTTTCTGGCTGACCTTGACGGTGAAGGCTGGCTGCTGGTCTTCGGTGACGTTGCCGTTGCCGACGATGGTAACGGAGACCTTGTCGCCCTGGTTGTCAGTGCCTGGGGTGCCGGTACCCGGCTCATCGGTCACGGTGGTGGTGACGGTGTTGTCGCCGAGGGTCAGCTTCTCGAAGTTGTCGCCACCGGCAACCGATTCGATCTTGTTCACGATCGAAGGCTGGCCACCGACGAACACGTCGTCCGGAGCGGTGATGGTGAAGGTGCCGCTGGCGCTTCCGGCTGGAATGGTGACCTTGGTGCCATCGGTCAGGGTGAAGGTCAGGCCGTTATGGCCATTGACCGGCAGACCCTGGGCGTTGCTCAGCGTCACGGTGTAGGTGATCTGGCCGCCTTCGGTGACGGTGGTCTTGTCGGCGGTGAGGGTCGCGACGACTTCGCTGACGGTGTCGGAGATTTGGACCGAAGCGTTGCCGCCCAGCTCCAGATTCTCGAAGGCCTTACCATCGACGGCAGCGTCGGTGATGCCAACGGTCAAGGTATCGCCGTCTTTGAAGACGTCATCACCTTGGGCTTTCGCCTTGTACTCGGCCTCGGTCTGACCGGCAGGGATCACGACCTTGTCGCCGTTCGACAGAGTCACGGTCAGGTCGTGGTCCAGTTTCTGGCTGACCTTGACGGTGAAGGCCGGCTGCTGGTCTTCGGTCACATCGCCTTTGCCGACGATGGTGACGGTGACCTTGTCGCCCTGGTTGTCGGTGCCTGGAGTGCCAGTGCCCGGCTCGTCAGTGACGGAGGTCTTCACTTCGTCCTGACCCAGGGTCAGTTTTTCGAAGTTGTCGGCACCGGTCACGCTTTCCAGTTTGTTGGTAATGGTCGGTTGACCACCAACGAACACGTCGTCCGGTGCAGTGATGGTGAAGGTACCGCTGGCGCTGCCAGCGGGGATGGTGACCTTGGTGCCATCGGTCAGGGTGAAGGTCAGGCCGTTGTGGCCATTGACCGGCAGACCTTGGGCATTGGTCAGGGTCACGGTGTAAGTGATCTGGCCACCTTCGGTGACGGTGGTCTTGTCGGCGGTGAGGGTTGCAACCACTTCACTGATAGTGTCGGTGATCTGCACCGAGGCGTTGCCACCCAGCTCCAGGTTTTCGAAGGCCTTACCGTCAACGGCGGCATCGGTGATGCCGACGGTCAGGGTGTCGCCGTCTTTGAAGACGTCGTCGCCTTGGGCCTTGGCCTTGTACTCGGCTTCGGTCTGGCCAGCAGGGATGACCACCTTGTCGCCATTGGACAGAGTGACAGTCAGGTCATGGTCGAGCTTCTGGCTGACCTTGACGGTGAAGGCCGGCTGCTGGTCTTCGGTGACATCGCCTTTGCCGACGATGGTGACGGTGACCTTGTCGCCCTGATTGTCGGTGCCTGGAGTGCCAGTGCCCGGCTCGTCGGTCACGGTCGTGGTGACGGTGTTGTCACCCAGAGTCAATTTCTCGAAGTTGTCGCCACCGGCAACCGATTCGATCTTGTTGACGATCGAAGGCTGGCCGCCGACGAACACGTCGTCAGGGGCGGTGATGGTGAAGGTGCCGCTGGCACTGCCGGCCGGAATGGTGACCTTGGTGCCATCGGTCAGGGTGAAGGTCAGGCCGTTATGGCCATTGACCGGCAGACCCTGGGCGTTGGTCAGGGTCACGGTGTAGGTGATCTGGCCGCCTTCGGTGACGGTGGTCTTGTCGGCGGTCAGGGTGGCGACCACTTCGCTGACAGTGTCGGTGATCTGTACCGAGGCGTTGCCGCCCAGCTCGAGGTTCTCGAAGGCTTTGCCATCGACAGCGGCATCGGTGATGCCGACGGTCAGGGTGTCGCCGTCCTTGAAGACGTCATCGCCTTGGGCCTTGGCCTTGTACTCGGCTTCGGTCTGGCCGGCTGGAATGACGACTTTGTCGCCGTTCGACAGGGTCACGGTCAGGTCATGGTCGAGCTTCTGGCTGACCTTGACGGTGAAGGCCGGCTGCTGGTCTTCGGTGACATCGCCTTTGCCGACGATAGTGACGGTGACCTTGTCGCCCTGATTGTCGGTACCTGGCGTGCCGGTGCCAGGCTCGTCGGTCACGGTCGTGGTGACGGTGTTGTCGCCGAGGGTCAGCTTCTCGAAGTTGTCGCCACCGGCAACCGACTCGATCTTGTTGACGATGCTCGGCTGGCCACCGACGAATACATCGTCCGGTGCAGTGATGGTGAAGGTGCCGCTGGCACTGCCAGCCGGGATGGTCACCTTGGTGCCATCGGTCAGGGTGAAGGTCAGGCCATTGTGACCATTGACCGGCAGACCCTGGGCGTTGGTCAGGGTCACGGTGTAGGTGATCTGGCCGCCTTCGGTGACGGTGGTCTTGTCGGCGGTGAGGGTCGCGACGACTTCGCTGACGGTGTCGGTGATTTGGACCGAAGCGTTGCCGCCCAGCTCCAGATTCTCGAAGGCCTTACCATCGACGGCAGCGTCGGTGATGCCGACGGTCAAGGTATCGCCGTCTTTGAAGACGTCATCGCCTTGGGCCTTGGCCTTGTACTCGGCTTCGGTCTGACCGGCTGGAATGACAACTTTGTCGCCGTTCGACAGGGTGACGGTCAGGTCGTGGTCGAGCTTCTGGCTGACCTTGACGGTGAAGGCCGGCTGCTGGTCTTCGGTGACATCGCCTTTGCCGACGATGGTGACGGTGACCTTGTCGCCCTGGTTGTCGGTGCCTGGAGTGCCAGTGCCCGGCTCGTCGGTCACGGTCGTGGTGACGGTGTTGTCACCCAGAGTCAATTTCTCGAAGTTGTCGCCACCGGCAACCGATTCGATCTTGTTGACGATCGAAGGCTGGCCGCCGACGAACACGTCGTCAGGGGCGGTGATGGTGAAGGTGCCGCTGGCACTGCCGGCCGGAATGGTGACCTTGGTGCCGTCAGTCAGGGTGAAGGTCAGGCCATTGTGGCCATTGACCGGCAGACCCTGGGCGTTGGTCAGGGTCACGGTGTAAGTGATCTGGCCGCCTTCGGTGACGGTGGTCTTGTCGGCGGTCAGGGTCGCGACGACCTCACTGACGGTGTCGGTGATCTGCACGGTGGCGTTGCCGCCCAGTTCCAGATTCTCGAAGGTCTTGCCATCAACGACTGCATCAGTGATGCCGACGGTCAGCGAGCTGCCATCCTTGAACACGTCATCGCCCTGGGCATCCGCCTTGTACTCGACCTGGGTCTGGCCAGCCGGAATCACCACTTTGGCGCCGTTGCTCAAGGTGACGGTCAGGTCCTGGTCCAGCTTCTGGTTGACCTTGACGGTAAAGGACGGCTGCAGGTCTTCGGTGACATCGCCGTTGCTGACGATGGTGACGGACACCTTGTTGCCGGTATCCGGATCATCAGTGACGGTGGTGGTGAGTGTTTCCTTGCCGAGCGTCAGTTTCTCGAAGTTGTCCGCGCCGCTGACACCTTCAAGCTTGTTCACGATCGAGGGCTGGCCGCCGACGAATACGTCGCTCGGGGCGGTGATGGTGAAGGTACCGCTGGCGCTGCCGGCTGGAACGGTGACCTTGGTGCCGTCGGTCAGGGTGAAGGTCAGGCCATTGTGGCCATTGACCGGCAGACCCTGGGCGTTGGTCAGGGTCACGGTGTAGGTGATCTGGCCGCCTTCGGTGACGGTGGTCTTGTCGGCGGTGAGGGTCGCAACCACTTCACTGATGGTGTCGGTGATCTGCACCGAGGCGTTGCCGCCCAGCTCCAGATTCTCGAAGGCCTTGCCGTCAACGGCAGCGTCGGTGATGCCGACGGTCAGGGTATCGCCATCCTTGAAGACGTCGTCGCCCTGGGCCTTGGCCTTGTACTCGGCTTCGGTCTGGCCGGCTGGAATGACGACTTTGTCGCCGTTCGACAGAGTGACGGTCAGGTCGTGGTCGAGCTTCTGGCTGACCTTGACGGTGAAGGCCGGCTGCTGGTCTTCGGTGACGTCACCTTTGCCAACGATGGTGACGGCGACCTTGTCGCCCTGGTTGTCGGTGCCTGGAGTGCCGGTACCAGGCTCATCGGTCACGCTCGTGGTGACGGTGTTGTCACCCAGCGTGAGCTTCTCGAAGTTGTCCGCGCCGCTGACGCCTTCGATCTTGTTGACGATCGAAGGCTGGCCGCCGACGAACACGTCGTCCGGAGCGGTGATGGTGAAGGTGCCGCTGGCGCTTCCGGCTGGAATGGTGACCTTGGTGCCATCGGTCAGAGTGAAGGTCAGGCCGTTGTGGCCGGTGACCGACAGACCCTGGGCATTGGTCAAGGTTACGGTGTAGGTGATCTGGCCACCTTCAGACACAGTGGTCTTGTCGGCGGTGAGAGTCGCAACCACCTCGCTGACGGTATCGGTGATCTGGACGGAGGCATTGCCACCCAGTTCCAGATTTTCGAAGGCCTTACCGTCAACGGTGGCATCGGTGATGCCCACGGTCAGGGTGTCACCGTCTTTGAAGACGTCATCACCTTGGGCTTTCGCCTTGTACTCGGCTTCGGTCTGACCGGCTGGAATAACGACTTTGTCGCCGTTCGACAGGGTGACGGTCAGGTCGTGGTCGAGCTTCTGGCTGACCTTGACGGTGAAGGCCGGCTGCTGGTCTTCGGTGACATCGCCTTTGCCGATGATAGTAACGGTGACTTTGTCGCCCTGGTTGTCGATGCCCGGAGTGCCGGTGCCCGGTTCGTCAGTGACCGATGTCTTCACTTCGTCCTGACCCAGGGTCAGTTTTTCGAAGTTGTCGGCACCTGTCACGCTTTCCAGTTTGTTGGTGATGGTTGGTTGACCACCAACGAACACGTCGTCCGGAGCGGTGATGGTGAAGGTACCGCTGGCGCTACCGGCCGGAATGGTGACCTTGGTGCCATCAGTCAGGGTGAAGGTCAGGCCATTGTGGCCGTTTACCGGCAGACCTTGGGCGTTGGTCAGGGTGACGGTGTAGGTGATCTGGCCGCCTTCAGTGACCGTGGTCTTATCCGCAGTCAGGGTCGCAACGACCTCGCTGACGGTGTCGGTGATCTGCACCGAAGCGTTACCGCCCAGCTCCAGGTTCTCGAAGGCCTTGCCATCGACAGCGGCATCGGTGATGCCGACGGTCAGGGTGTCGCCGTCTTTGAAGACGTCATCACCTTGGGCTTTCGCCTTGTACTCGGCTTCGGTCTGACCGGCTGGAATAACGACTTTGTCGCCGTTCGACAGGGTGACGGTCAGGTCGTGGTCGAGCTTCTGGCTGACCTTGACGGTGAAGGCCGGCTGCTGGTCTTCGGTGACATCGCCTTTGCCGATGATAGTAACGGTGACTTTGTCGCCCTGGTTGTCGGTACCTGGAGTGCCGGTGCCAGGCTCATCGGTCACGGTCGTGGTGACGGTGTTGTCGCCGAGGGTCAGCTTCTCGAAGTTGTCGCCACCGGCAACCGACTCGATCTTGTTGACGATGCTCGGCTGGCCACCGACGAATACATCGTCCGGTGCAGTGATGGTGAAGGTACCGCTGGCACTGCCAGCCTGGATGGTGACCTTGGTGCCATCGGTCAGGGTGAAGGTCAGGCCATTGTGGCCGTTGACCGGCAGACCCTGGGCGTTGGTCAGGGTCACGGTGTAGGTGATCTGGCCGCCTTCGGTGACGGTGGTCTTGTCGGCGGTCAGGGTGGCGACGACTTCGCTGACAGTGTCGGTGATCTGTACCGAGGCGTTGCCGCCCAGCTCCAGATTCTCGAAGGCTTTGCCATCGACAGCGGCATCGGTGATGCCGACGGTCAGGGTATCGCCATCCTTGAAGACGTCGTCGCCCTGAGCCTTGGCTTTGTATTCGGCTTCGGTCTGACCGGCCGGAATAACGACTTTGTCGCCGTTCGACAGGGTGACGGTCAGGTCGTGGTCGAGCTTCTGGCTGACCTTGACGGTGAAGGCCGGCTGCTGGTCTTCGGTGACATCGCCTTTGCCAACGATGGTGACGGTGACCTTGTCGCCTTGGTTGTCAGTGCCTGGAGTACCGGTACCTGGCTCATCGGTCACGGTGGTGGTGACGGTGTTGTCGCCGAGGGTCAGCTTCTCGAAGTTGTCGCCACCGGCAACCGATTCGATCTTGTTCACGATCGAA
>NZ_JBLIYT010000027.1:0-26879 GCF_057480795.1 Pseudomonas sp. P110(2024) | reverse complement strand
TGGGGATTTTGGGCAGGTCACGCAAGGGTTTCTTTTTGGTTGGCATACATGCACCTCTTACTCATGTTATGCCCGAACACAAAATTTCTGACACCCTCGCGCATTCATTTTTGATGTCGACGCTTATTCACCTTTCCGCCCTTACGGCGGGTCCCTTTTTGAAGGATCAAAAAGGAACCAAAAAATCCTCGCTCCATTCATCCGGCCCTGCGCTTCGCTCCGGGTTCCCTCACTCCGGCCTTGCTCCCGGGAGGACCGCGCTGAACGCCCCATCCTGGGGCGCAGCGCTTGACGGGCATCCATGCCCGTCACCTCCCTTCGCAAGACCTGCGTTCGGCCTCCTGAAGTCGCGAAGTTACGGGCGGCGACTGGACTGGCGCAGCTGTCGCTAGTTGAAGCGGAATTAATCTCTCGATTGTTTCGCGGGGCAAGCCCGCGATAGGCCGGAACAGCCAATATATAACTAATTTTCAAACAGTAAACTTCGCATTTTCCTGTTCTTGCTCTTGCTTCTAAGCGCGCGACAGTTCAGGCACCGCCAATTGCGACTTCAGGAGCGAGGGAACCCCGGAGCGAAGCGCAGGGCCGGATGAACGGAGCGGAACGGTTTGCCTACTTTTCCCTAGAGAAAAGTAGGTCGCCGTAAAGGCGAAAAGGTGACTAAATGTCGGTATATTCTACGAATGCGCATAAAAAACCAAAGCAAATCACCCGCGAACATCAACAATACCGTGCCCCCCCTTATGCGCCAAAACACTATAAATGCAAGGCAAAACAAACAGCGTAAACAGCGTCCCAACCGACATCCCGGTAGCAATCACCATCCCGATATCAAACCGGCTGACCGCCCCGGCCCCGGAGGCCAAAATCAGGGGCACCATGCCAAACACCATGGCCGCCGTGGTCATCAGCACAGGCCGCAGGCGAATCGCGGCGGCCTCCTCGATCGCCTCCCGCACCCCAAGCCCTCGCTCGTCCCGTAGCTGATTGGCAAACTCGACAATAAGAATCCCGTGCTTGGTGATCAGCCCGATCAGGGTCACCAACCCCACCTGGGTATAGATGTTCATGCTCGAAACCCCCAGGAACAACGGCAACAACGCCCCGCAGATCGACAACGGCACCGTTACCAGAATCACCAGCGGATCCCGGAAACTCTCGAACTGCGCCGCCAGCACCAGGAAGATGATCGCCAGCGCCAGGCCGAAGGTCACCCACAACGCACTGCCCTCCTGGACGAACTGCCGCGCCGTCCCGGCATAGTCCAGCGAGAAGCCCTCGGGCGCCTCCTCGCGAGCGATGGCGCGCACGGTTTCCAGGGCCTCGCCCATGCTCACCAGCGGCACCCCTTGGATGATCGCCGAGTTCAACTGCTGGAACTGGTTGAGCTGGCGCGGCCGGGCACGGTCGCTGAGGGTGATCAGGGTCGCGAGCGGCAGCAGCTGGCCCTGCTCGTTCTTCACGTAGTAGTTGTTCAGCCAGCCAGGATTGGCCCGGTAAGGGCGCTCGACCTGGGCGATGACCTTGTAGCTGCGCCCCTCCAGGGTGAAGCGGTTGATCTCGGCCTCGCCCAGCAGGGTCGCCAGGGTGCTGCCCAGGGTGTCCATCGACACCCCCATCTGCGCCGCCTTGGCGCGGTCGATGTCGATCACCACCTCGGGTTTATCGAAGGCCAGGTCGATGTCGAGGAAAGCGAACTTGCCCGACGCCTGGGCGCGTTCCTTGACCCGCTGGGCCACCTCCAGCAGGGCTGGGTAGTCACCGGCGGTGTTGATCACCAGTTGGAACGGCAGGCCCTCGCCGGTGCCGGGCAGCGACGGCAGGTTGAAGCCGAAGATCTGCAGCCCGCCAATCTGCTCAAGCTCGGCCTGCACCAGCGGCAACAACTGCATCTGCGTGCGCTCGCGCTCGTTCCAGGGCTTGAGCAGGAAGCCACCGATCCCGCTCTGCACACCGTTGAAACCGTTGATCTGGAACGACGAGTAGTACTCGGGGAAGCGCTTGAAGATCGGCGTGAACTGGTCGGTGTAGGCGTTGAGGTAGTCCAGGTTGGCGGTCTGCGGCGAGCTGCTTATCATGAAGATCACCCCCTGGTCTTCCTCCGGCGCCAGTTCGGTGCGGGTGAACATCAGCAAGGCCGGGATCAGGCACAGAATCAGCACGGCGAACACCAGCACCACCGGGCGGCTGTTCAGGGTGCCGTGCAGCAGGCGCTGGTAGCGCACCTTGAGCGCGTCGAAGATCAGGTCCAGGCGATGGGCCAGGCCGCTGGGGTTCTGCTCGTGGCGCAGCAGCAGGGCGCACATCATCGGTGACAGTGTGAGGGCGACGATGCCGGAAATGACCACCGCCCCGGCCAGGGTCAGGGCAAACTCCTTGAACAGGGCACCGGTCAACCCGGTGAGAAAACCGATGGGCGCGTACACCGCGGCCAAGGTGATGGTCATCGACACCACCGGCAGGGCGATCTCGCGGGCACCTTCCAGGGCTGCGTCGAAGGGCGACTTGCCCTCCTCGATATGACGGTGGATGTTCTCCACCACGACGATCGCGTCGTCCACCACCAGGCCGATGGCCAACACCATGGCCAGCAGCGTCAGCAGGTTCAGCGAGTAGCCCATCATCTGCATGAAAAACAGCACGCCGATCATCGATAGCGGGATGGTCACCACCGGGATCACCACCGAACGCAGGGCGCCGAGGAACAGGAACACCACGACGATGACGATCAGCACCGCTTCGCCGAGGGTCTTGATCACTTCGTCGATGGACGCCTGGATGAACAGGGTGGCGTCGTAGGCGATGGACACCTTGAGGCTGGCGGGCAGCGCCTCTTCGAGCTGCGGCATGATCCGCCGCACCTCCTTGATCACCTCCAGCGGGTTGGCTGCCGGCGTGGCCTTGATGCCGATGTACACCGACGGCGTGCCGTCGAACGAACTGACCGTGTCGTAGTTTTCCGCGCCCATTTCCACCCGCGCCACATCGCCCAGCAACACCCGGCTGTCGCCACTGGTCTTGACCGGCAGGGCGGCAAAGGCCTCGGCGGATTTCAGCTCGGTGGTGGCGTTGATGCTGGTGGCCACGTACTGGCCCTTCACCTCACCGGCGGCGGATAGGAAGTTGTAGCGGTGCACGGCGTTGGTCACGTCCACCGCCGACAGGCCGAAGCCGGCCAGCTTCACCGGGTCGATCCAGATGCGCATGGCGAACACCTGGTTGCCAAGGATCTCGGCCTCGGCCATGCCGGGCAGCGTGGCCAGCTTGGGCTGGATGACCCGGGACAGGTAGTCGGTGATCTGCGGGTTGCTCATTTCGTCGCTGTAGAAGCTGATGTACATCAGCGCTGAGGCATCGGCGGCCTCCTTGCTCAGCACCGGGTCCTCGGAGTCCTGGGGCAGCTTGTTGCGCACCTCGTTGGCCTTGGCCAGCAACTGGGTGAACAGACGGTCGGTGTCGGCGCCGATTCGCGCATAGACCGAGATCACCGAAAAGTTCTGCCGGCTCACCGAGGTCATGTAGTCGATGCCGTCGGCGCTGGCCAGGCTCTGCTGCAAGGGTTGGGTGATATAGCCCTGGATGGTTTCGGCATTGGCCCCGGGGTAGGCGGTGGTGACGGTAATCAGTGCGTTTTCCATCTGCGGGTACTGGCGGATCTGCAGCTTGTTCCAAGCCTGCAGGCCGAGCAGCAGGATCAGCAGGCTGACCACGCAGGCCAGCACCGGGCGGCGGATGAACGGGTCGGTGAACGCCATGGCCGCCTCCCGTTCACTTCGCGCCGGGCGCGGCGGGCTTGAGGGCGTTGTCGGCGCTGATGCGGATCGCCGCGCCGGGGCTCAGTTTGAGCTGGCCGGCAGTGACCACCTGATCGCCGGCCTGCAGCCCCTTGAGCACCACGACCCAGCCTTCACGGCGCTCGCCCGTCTGCACGGTGAGCTGTTCGGCAATCAGCTTTGGCTGGCCGTTGGCGTCACGCTGGGGCTGGCCGTCCTCGCCCTTTTTCTCGCTGACCCGGTACACCGAATTACCGTAGAGGGTATAGGTGATGGCGTTCTCCGGCACCACCACCAGCGGCTGCGGGTCGGGCAACAGCACTTGAAGGCTCGCGAACATGCCCGGCAGGAGCTTGCCTTCGGGGTTGGCCAGGGTGGCGCGGACCAGCAGGTTGCGGGTGCTTTCCTCGACCTTGGGGTTGATCGCACTGAGGCTGGCGGAGAAGGTCTGGTCGGGGTAGGCGGCCACTTGGGCCAGTACTCGCTGGCCCAGGCTCAGGTGCGGCAGCGCCTGCTCGGGCACATTGAAGTCGACATAGAGGCTGGACAGGTCCTGCAGGGTGGCGATCACCGTACCGCTGGCCAGGTAGGCGCCGACGTCCACCTGACGAATGCCGATGGTGCCGCTGAACGGGGCGCTGATGCTCTTTTTCGCCAGCGAGGCCTTGAGCTGTTCGACCACTGCCTGGTTACGCCGGTACTGGGCGGTCAGGCGGTCGAACTCGCCGCGGGAGATGGCCGAATCGCCGACCAGCTGGCTACCCCGGCCGAAGTCGACCTTGGCCAGCCCCAGGTCGGCCTGCGCAGTGCCGAGCAGGGCGGTTTCCTGGTCGCTGTCCAGTTGCAGCAGCAACTGGCCGGCTTTCACTTGTTGCCCGGATTCGAAGTGCAGCGACTTCACGGTACCGGCAACTTCCAGACTCAGTTCCACGCCCTGATAGGCCTTGAGGCTGCCAACCGCTGGCAGGCGCTCCTGCCATTGGCGCTGCTCGGCTTGGGCCGCGGCCACGCTGACCGGCGGCCGGGGCTGCGAGAACATCTGCACCTGCTTGTAGATGGAAAAGGCCTTGATGCCCCCCAGGATCAATACGATCAGCAGGACGACGGCCAACATGATCAGCATGCGGCGGCGCAACATGGTCCGGTTCCCTGGAGGTGGGTTTGTTATTTATCGGGCACGACCTCGGGCAATCCGGCCCACGTGCGGTGAGGGAAAGTATTGTCGGTTTTCTGGAAAAGAGGAGGGACAAACGTGTGCCGGCCAAATCGCGGTGCAAGTCGCATCGGCGCACCGCCGCTCACGCGTCAGGACGTGGGAGCGGCGGTGCGACTTGTACCGCGATAGCTTTTACGACAAATCAGACCAGATGCAGGTGGTTATCCCAGAAGCCTGAAGGCAGGTTCATCGGCTGGCCGATCAGCTCTGCCTTGCGGCAATCGTAGAACCGGCAACGCCCCTGCCCGGAGGTAACGACGAAGCCATCCTTCACCGCCCCGACCCCGGCGCAATCGGGCATCGGTGCATCGAGCTTCACCGCGCCGCTGTCCAGATCCCAGATGAACAGGCGATTGGCCCGTGGCGCGGTCAAGGCCACCAGGCGCAGGTCGCTGTGGATGGCGACGCTGGCGGTGTACTGGGCCATCGACTGCAGCTGGCGCTCCGGCACCGGGAAGGCCTTGAACGGCTCGCCCGGACGCTTGATCGCCAGTAGCTCGGCGGTCTCCTCGGAGCCGCCCATGAACTGCTGGCAGGCGGCGATGGTGCCATCGTCGCCCACCGCCAGGTGGCGCACGCTGTTCATCTGCTGGGCCAGGGTCTCCTTGCTCAACAGGGTGCCGTCGCGCTGCATCAGCACCAGGCTCGGCTCCATGGCGTCGAGGTTCATCTCCACCCGGCTTTCGGCCTCGGTGCGGATACCGCCGTTGGCCACCACCAGGGTTTCGCCATCGGGCAGCCAGGCCACCTCATGGGGGCCGATGCCGTGGGTGGAAAGCTCGCCGCTGTGCACCAGACGTTCGCCTTCGAACCGATAGACGCCCAGCACGCCGCGACCGGGGTCGGTGGTGTCGTTCTCGGTGGTGTACAGCCACTCGCCGTCCTTGTGGATCACCGCATGGCCGTAGAAGTGCCGCTGCGGTTGCGAGGCGAGGGTCTGCAGCAGCCGGCCGTCGCGCAGGTCGACCAGGTAGCTCTCGGTACCGGGGCGGCGCGCGACGAACAAGGCGATCGGCAGCGTCGGGTGGTTGATGATCGCATGGCAACGCTGGGCCACCTGGGTGCTGAACACCTGGGTGCCGTCCAGGCGAAAGCCCACGGCGTAGTGCTTGCCGTCGCTGTCGTCGCGCGCCGACAGCAGCAACGGTTCGCTGCCTTTGCCGCGGAACAGGCTCCAGCCGCCCAGGGTCAGGGCGCTGAGCAACACGCTACCGAGTTTCAGGGCCTGGCGTCGCAGCATGATCAGTCACCGTCGTTGGCATTGAAGCCCAGCTGGATGTTCAACGCCTTGGCCAGCTCGCCTTCGTGCAGGCGGTGGACGACGTTGAGTGCGTCGTAGATCTGGTTGAGGGTCTGCTTGCCGGCGTCGTCGGCCAGCAGTTCGCCCAAGGTCTTCTGGTTGTCGGCCAGCAGCTTGATCGCCGCAGCGTAGGCGTCGTCGATCTTTTGCGCCAGTGCCGCCTGATCCTTGCCCAGCAGGCCGCGCAGGCCCTGGTTGTCGACCCCGACCCAGACCGTCTGGGCGGCCTTGAGCGAGGCTTCCAGGCTCTTGATCGACGAGTGGCTGCGCCAGGCCTCGGCCTGCAGCGGCTGCGCGATCCCCTTGCTCTGGCGGCCCATCGGCGCGCCGAGTTTCTTCTTCAGGGTGTCCAGGGCGGTGACCTGGGCCCGCAGCAGGTCGGCGATCGCCTCGTGGGAGTCGGCGTAGCGCTGGTTGGGGAACTTGGTCATCTGCGACAGCATGCCGTCGGTGCTGTTCCAGCCCTTGAGGATTTCCTCGGCCAGGGCCTTCTGGTGTTCGCCGATGGCCACCAGCAGCGGGCAGTAGCGGGCTTTCTGCTCGGCGCTGGCGATGTCCGGCTTGCTGTCGAACAAGATGTATTCGTAGGCCGACAGGCCACGCACCACCACGCTGGCCTTGCCCAGCGACTCGGCGGTGACCGCCTGTTCGCCGTTGACCAACTGCTCGACCTGGCGGCCGACCAGGTTCTTCTTGTCCGGCCAGAACTGCACCTGCCACGGGCGGTTGCCCTCGGCCAGCGGGCCGACCAGCAATGGCTGCAGTTCGGCCCAGGCCTTCTGGGCGTGGAGGAAGTCGGTGCGGGCGGTCTCCAGGGACTGTTTGCCTTCGCAGTAGGCCAAGGCGCTGGCGGCCAACTGCCGGTCGGCCTCGACCCAGCGGCTGTAGGTCGGCAGGATCACTTGCTTGGCGATGGCAGCGGAGGTCACCGCCTGCGGATCTTGCGGCGAGCAGGCGCCGAGGGCAAGTGCGGCGAGGCTGGTGAACAACAGTTTGGGTCGGAACATGCCCGGCTCCTTGTGCGGTTTAAAGGGAATTCAGGAACGCCAGCAGCGCGGCGCGCTGCTCGGCATTGAAGGTCAACACGTGATCGCGCGCCGCCTGGGCCTCGCCACCGTGCCAGAGCACGGCTTCAAGCAGGTTGCGGGCGCGGCCGTCGTGGAGGAACTGGCTGTGGCCGCTGACGGTCTCGCTCAGGCCGATGCCCCACAGTGGCGGGGTGCGCCAGTCCTGGCCATTGGCGGCGAACTCGGTGCGTTCATCGCTCAGGCCCGGGCCCATGTCGTGAAGCAGCAGGTCGCTATAGGGACGGATCACCTGGCCGGCCAGTTCCGGTTCGGACGCATCGGCGGCGGTGGTGAACTGCGGGGTGTGGCAGCCCTGGCAGCCGGCCTGGTAGAACAGGTTCTTGCCCGCCAGCACTTCGGGCGTATCCACTTTGCGTCGGGCCGGCACGGCGAGGTTGCGGGTGTAGAAGGTGACCAGGCGCAGGATGTTGTCGCTGACTTCCTTCTCGCCGTCCTGACCGTCACCGTTCGGCGCGGCCAGGCAATCGACCTGCGCGGCGGTGCAATCGTCCTTCGGCATCAGGGTGGTGGTCAGGCCCATGTCGCCGGCAAATGCGTGCACGTTCTGCTGGTTGACGTTGGGCTGCCCGGCCTTCCAGCCGAAGCGGCCGACCACGGTCTTGCCCTGGGCGTCGTCCCATACCCGGTTGGCGCGGCCGCGGATGCCATCGCGGTTGAGGTCGTCCGGATCTTCGTTGGCCAGCAGGTCGGCTTCGGGGATGGCCTCGAGCAGCCCCAGGCCGATCATCGGCGGGGCGACCCGGGCCGAAAAGCGAGTGTCCGGGTGCAGCGGGCCATAGCCGAGCTGGGTGATCTGCAGCGTCGGGCGGCGCAGTTCGACCTGGTGGCCATCCTTGAAGGTGACGCTGTGCTTGTCGTAGCTCACCCGCACCTTGCCTTCCGGGGCCACGCCGGGGATGGCCATGTCCTGCAGCTGGGTGCCGTAGACCGGCTCGGGAACCACACCCAGGCGTTCGATTTCGCGGGCGTAGTAGGGCTGGTCGGGGATCGACAGGCGCACCAGCATCGACACCGCGTTGCTGTCGCCCGGCTCCGGCGGATGGCCTCGACCGTCGCGCACGTGGCAGTTCTGGCAGGCGTTGGTGTTGAACAATGGGCCGAGGCCATCGCGGGCGGTGGTGGTGGAGGGGGCGATTACCCAGGGATTGCGGAAAAAGCTGTTGCCCACGGCGAAATCCAGGCGCCGCTCGGGCGTCAGGTTGGCCGAGGGCAGCGAATAGGCGTTGCGGTCGCTGCGTTGCACCGTGGCCTTGCCGCCGGAGAGGGCTTCGCCGGGCTCGGCCTGGGTGAAGCGCGGGGCGTCGTCACAGGCGGCGAGGGCGAAGGCCAAGAGCAGGGGGCTTAGGCGGAGCAAGGACATCGAGGATCCTGGGCATGGGCGAAAAACCGGCGTGCAAGCTTATCAGGCTGGGGGTGTTTGAATAAGAGCAATTTGCAATTGCTGGATGAAATCACTGTCAGTTGGCCGTTATCGGCGAGTTCCGTACCTGTAGGAGCAGTGGTGCTGCTGGAAAACAAAAAGGCGGCCCGAAGGCCGCCTCTGCTGAACTGCGACGCTGATCAGAACTCGTGATCGGCGGTATCCGGGTTCAGGTTGTCGATGCCCAGCTTGCCAGCGGCCTGTTCGATCGCGCCGGTCTGTTTGACCAGCGAGGCGATGGCATCACGCACAATCTGGTTGCCGGCGGCGTTGTCGGCGGCGATCAGCTGGTCGTAGTGCTCGCCCTTGAGGGCGTGGTCGACGATCACCTGGATCTTGGCCTCGGTGGCTTCCAAGTCGGCCTTGAGGGTGGCGTCGGTGGCCGGGTCGGCCTTGGCCACCAGTGACGACAGACTCGGGCCGCTCAGCTTGGTGCCGTCGACACGGGTGTACTCGCCCAGGTAGACGTTGCGGATGCCCTTTGCGTCGTAGAAGTGCGAGTAGTGGGTGTTGTCGCTGAAGCAATCGTGCTCGTCTTCCGGCGAGTTGGCTTCCAGCGAGACCTTCATGCGCTCGCCGGCCAGTTCGCCCAGCGACAGGCTGCCCATGCCGAACAGCATCTTGCGCAGGCCGTCGTTGGCCGGCTCGCCTTCGAGGGTGGCGCGGTAATTGTCGGCGACGTTCGGCGCCCAGTTGCCGACCATCTCTTCGAGGTCCTTGACCAGCAGGTCGGTGACCGCTTTCAGGTAGGCGCGGCGACGGTCGTTGTGGCCGCCCGTGGCGCCCTTGCCTTCCAGGTAGTCGGATGCCGGACGGTTGCCCGCGCCAGGGCCGGTGCCATTGAGGTCCTGACCCCAGAGCAGGAACTCGATGGCGTGGTAGCCGGTGGCGACGTTGGCTTCGGAGCCGCCCAGTTCGTTGAGGGTGGCGAGTTTCTCGGGGGTGATGTCCTTGACATCGATCTTGTCTTCGCCGACCTGGATCTCGGTGTTGGCGATGATGTTGGCGTTGGCCGCCGGGTTGCCCAGGGCGTGCTCGTAGCTCTTGTCGACGTAGTCGATCAGGCCTTCGTCCAGGGGCCAGGCGTTCACCTGGCCTTCCCAGTCGTCGATGATGGTGTTGCCGAAGCGAAACACTTCGCTCTGCAGGTACGGCACGCGCGAGGCGACCCAGGCATCACGGGCGGCTTTCAGGGTCTGCTCGTCGGGCTTGGCCAGGAACGCGTCGACGGCGGTCTGCAGTTGTTTGGCGGTGCTCAGCGAGTCGCTGTACACGGCATGGACCATTTCGGCATAGTGCTTGACCACAGCCTTGGCGGCCGCCTCATCGACAGCCCCCGGCGCCGCGGCGGTGGTGCTGGCGGCGGCAGGTGCCTGGGCTTGCGGTGCGGCGGCCTTGTCGTCCTTGCCTTCGCCGCAACCGGCGAGAGCGATGGCGATGGCCAGCAGACTGGCGGAGGCCAGAGGCATTCGAATCATTGTTGGTTTCCTGCGTGGTGTGGTTGGACCGTGCGCCGTGGCACGCGAAACCAATACATCATGCGAAAGATTTGCATTTGCTGTAAAGGGGCGGGCGTGCATTTCATGCAAACGCCCGTTCAAGGTGCACCGCCAAGGCTGGCTGGGCTTAAAGGGCGGAAACCTGGTTGCGTTGTGCCTGTTTGAGGAAGCTGGTCAGTTCGCGTGCCGACAATGGCTTGCTGTAATGGTAGCCCTGACCCTCGTGGCAGCCCTGGGCGATGATGTAGCTCTCCTGTTCGACGGTTTCCACGCCTTCGGCGATCACCTGCATGCCCAGGCTCTTGCCCAGTTGGATGATGGCGCGAACGATGGTGGCGTCGTCGTCATCGTCAAGCAGGTCCTGAACGAAGCTCTTGTCGATCTTGATCTTGTCCAGCGGCAGCGACTTCAGGTAGCTGAGCGAGGAATAGCCGGTGCCGAAGTCGTCAATGGCGATCAAGGCGCCCGAACGGCGCAGGCTCAGCAGGTGCTGGGCGGCGGTGCTGATGTCTTCCATCAGGCCGGTCTCGGTGACTTCCAGCTCCAGGCTGCGCGGTGGCAGACGGTAGGCCTGCAGCAGGTTGTTGACCACCCGCGGCAGCTCGTTGTGGTGCAGTTGCACCGTGGACAGGTTGACCGCCATGCGCAGCTCGCTGAAGCCCTGGTCGTGCCATTCGCGCAGCTGCCGGCAGGCCTGGTCGAGCACCCATTCACCGATACCGATGATGCTGCCGTTCTGCTCGGCCAGCGGGATGAACTGGTCGGGCGGGACCATGCCCAGCTCCGGATGCTGCCAGCGTAGCAGCGCTTCTACGCCGACCACACGGTGGTCTCGGTAGCTGATCTGCGGCTGGTACACCAGGTACAGCTGGTTGCGTGACAGGGCCTCGCGCAGGTCTTTTTCCAATTCGCGACGGCGGCGCATCTCGCTGTCGACGCTGGCAATGTAGAACTGATAGCGGTTGCGCGAGCGGGCCTTGGCCAGGGTCATGGTCTGCTCGGCCTTCTGCAGGAGCTTCTCGGTGCTGTCGCCGTCCTCGGGGAACAGGGTGATACCGATGGTGGCGCGCAGGCGGATCTGCTGTTGGTCGAGGTCGAAGGGCGCTTCGAGGTCGTCGAGGATGCTCTGGGCCAGCTCGGCGGCTTCATAGGGTTGCTCGATGTTGGCCTGGACCAGGGCGAACTGGTCGCCGCCCAGGCGAGCCAGGGCGCCGAGCCGCCCGCTGTGGGCGCGCAGGCGGTCGGCCAGGGCCAGCAGCAACTGGTCGCCGACCTGGTAGCTGAACTGCTCGTTGATGCCCTTGAAGTCGTCCAGGCCCACGCACAGCACGGCGACACGGCGCTGCAGGCGGCCGCCGTCCACCAGGATCTTGTCCAGCTGCTGCTGTAACTGCTGGCGGTTGGGCAGGCCGGTGAGGAAGTCGTATTGGGCCATGCGCTGCAGGCTGTTCTCGGCCTCGTGGCGCAGGTGGGTGTTGCGCTCGATGGAGGCCAGCAGTTGGTTGGCGGTGTTGACCCATAGGCCCAGCTCATTGCGCTCGTGGCCCTTGAGTTGCGGAATCTGGTGCTGGCTGGGGCGGTCGGGGTTTATCTGGGTCAGGTGGTCGATGATCTTCGACAGCGGCTTGGTCAGCAGCCAGTGGTACACCAGGTACAACACCAGGCCCATGGCCAGGGCGCGCAGCACGCCGGAGATGAAGATGATCACGGCATTGATCAGGAAGTCCTCGCCGTAGGAGGAGGTGTCGAGGGTGATGCTCAGGTCGCCATAATACTCGCTGTAAGGGCCACGGCCGACCAGTTGCGTGGTGTAGGTGCGCTCCTGGCCGAGGATCAGGTCGGTCAGCCAGCGCATGGACATGTCCTGCAGCGGCCGTGACTTTTCCGCCAGCATGGTTTCGTTGGGGTGGCCGATGGAGGCCATGCGCACCGACTCGTCCTGGAACAGGCCTTCCATCACCTGCATGCCCATTTCCCGGTCGAGGCTGTACACCGCCTGGGTCGATGGGTCGCGGAACATGTCGAGGATGCGCTGGGCATCGTTGTTCACCGCCTGGCGGGTCTTGTAGGCGTCATAGACGATCTGCGCACAGCTGAGTACGACGCCGACAGCCAGCGCCGAGAGCAGTACCACCCTCAGCAGCTTGACCGATAAGCTGTTTCGAAATTCCAGCTTCAATGGGGTTTCCTTAATCCATGCGCATGCCATTATTTTGCCATCAACCATGGCGAGAGACTATCGGCCCGTGACCCCGTCAGGCAACCCGTCCGTTGATGGAAATGCCCTTGGCTCTGTATCGGTCGAGCGGTCATGCGACTTGAGTGCGCTGCGTCAACTTTCCAGATGGTTGATGTTAGCGCGCTATGCGGTCTGAGCAAGAGCGCGCGGATCGGTTGCAAATATTTCTGTCAGGTATGTCGTTGCCGAATGCGACGGCATCCTGCCGGGCAACAAAAAACCCGGCACTCAGGCCGGGTCTTTTGCATTCAAGGCGAACAATCAGGCCTTGAAGGTCTTGCCTTCGAACTGCTCGGCAACGAAGGCCCAGTTGACCAGATTCCAGAAGGCCTCGACGTACTTCGGACGCAGGTTGCGGTAGTCGATGTAGTAGGCGTGTTCCCAGACGTCGCAGGTCAGCAGCGGGGTGTCGCCGCTGGTCAGCGGGCAGCCGGCGCCGATGGTGCTGGCCAGGGCCAGGGAACCGTCGGCCTTCTTCACCAGCCAGCCCCAGCCGGAGCCGAAGGTGCCGACCGAAGTCTTGGTGAACTCTTCCTTGAACTTGTCGAACGAACCGAACGCGGCGGTGATGGCGTCAGCCAGGGCGCCGGTTGGCTGGCCGCCGCCGTTTGGCGACAGGCAGTTCCAGTAGAAGGTGTGGTTCCAGACCTGGGCTGCGTTGTTGAAGATGCCGCCCGAAGAGCTCTTGACGATCTCTTCCAGGGTCTTGCCTTCGAATTCGGTGCCTGGGACCAGGTTGTTCAGGTTCACGACATAGGTGTTGTGGTGCTTGTCGTGGTGAAACTCCAGGGTTTCCTTGGAGATGTGCGGCTGCAGGGCATCGTGGGCGTACGGCAGCGGCGGCAATTCAAAAGCCATGGTGGATCTCCTGATTCAGGTCTGTTTGCGGTTTGCGCCAGGCCTCACGGGTGGCCTGATGAGCGTCGGCGAGTTTGTACTCTTTGCGACGCGAGGGCAGGATCATAGCACCGGCCCGGGCGCTTAACCACGCAACATCTGTGGGGAATAGAGGTTCCAGAGCGGTTGGCGGGGGCCGACAGGCGGACCCTTTCAGGTGATGTGCAATCCCTGTGGGAGCCGGCTTGCCGGCGATGGGCGCGAAGCGGCCCCGTTCTTTTACACTTGTTCACAGCCAGGCGCTGCCATATCTGGCATATACCCTGATCCTGCCTTAAACCCCGATGTCCGCCATGAAACCTTTGCTGTATATCACCCCCTTGCGCGCCTTGCTGTTCGGTCTGACCCTGGCACTGTTCGAATTGCTGACCTACCTCGCCAGCGACGCGGTCATGCCCGCCATGCCGGTGGTGGTCGGCGACCTTCAGGCCAGCACCGAGTACATTCCCCACGCCCTTAACCTCTATCTGCTGGGCGGAGTGCTGCTGCAATGGCTGATCGGCCCGCTGGCGGATCGCTACGGCCGGCGCCCGTTGCTGCTGGGCGGCTGCATCTTCTTCGGCCTGGCGTGCCTGGCGACCTTCTGGGTGCAGGACATCGGCTTGTTCAACCTGTTGCGCCTGTTGCAGGGCATCGGCCTGGGTTTTGTGGTCACAGTCAGTTACCCGGCGCTCAACGAGGCTTTCAGCGAGGCCGACGCGGTGCGCATGATGGCCCTGCTGGCCAATATCGCCCTGTTGTCGCCACTGCTCGGCCCGCTGGTGGGCACCCTGATGCTGCAGTGGCTGGACTGGCGCTGGCTGTTCGTGGCGTTTGCCGCGGGCGCGGTGCTGTGCTGGCTGCTGCTCTACCGGCTGATGCCCGAAACCCTGGGGGTGGAGCGTCGCGACGGTTCGCGCCTGCCGTTCACGCCCATCCACCTGCTGCCATTGCTGGCAGGCTACGGTCAGTTGCTGGGCAATCGGCGCTTTGTGGCCGGCAGTGCGGCGCTGGGGTTGGTGGGGCTGCCGCTGATCGGCTGGATCGGCCTGTCTCCGGTGCTGCTGATCCATGACGAGGGCCTGAGCACCCTGGAATACTCGCTATGGCAGCTGCCGGTGTTCGGCGGGCTGATCCTGGGCAACCTGATCATCAATCGAATCGCTGATCGCTATCCGCTGCCGTCACTGGTGCGCGGGGCCCTGTGGCCATACCTGGCAGGGCTGTCGCTGATGGTTGCGGCGACCTGGTATCGGCCGACGGTGCCCAGCGTGGTGGCCGGCATGTCGCTGTATGCGCTGGGATTGGGCGTGGCCAACGCCGTGCTGTACCGCATGACGCTGTTCTCCAGCGAACAGAGCAAGGGGCTGGTATCGGCGATGCTGGGGATGATCACCATCGCCTTGCTGGGGCTGGGCGGCGCGGTGTTGGCGATGCTCGGCGCGGGTGCGAGCCTGATGCACTTCGCCCTGGCCGCAGGCGTGGCGGGCGCGCTGGCGCTGTGGCCGCTGTGGTTCGTGGTAGGCGGACGTTCGGGGAAAGGGGCTGTGACCCAGTAGAAACATCTCGGGGCAAGTCCGCTCCCACGCAGTCAGTCATTCAGGCTGAATATGTGGGAGCGGGTTTGCCCCGCGATCAGGCCGGAGAAGGCCTAGTTTTGTTCAGCCGCCGGACTCTCCACCGGCACCGGCTTTCCCCGACCCACCTCCTGCCGCCAGTGCAGGGCGATCAGCACAAGCGTCGGCACGCCAAGCAGCGCGGTGATCAGGAAGAAGTCGTGGTAGCCGAACTTCTCCACCATCACCCCGGAATAGCCACCGATCAAACGCGGCAGCAACAGCATGATCGAGCTCAGCAGCGCGTACTGGGTGGCCGAGAACTTCAGGTTGGTCAGGCTCGACAGGTAGGCGACGAAGGCCGATGTGGCCAGCCCCGAACTGAAGTTGTCCAGCGAGATGGTCACCACCAGCATTTCCAGGTTCGGGCCCATGTCGGCCAGCATCAGGAACAGGATGTTGGTCGCCGCCGAGGCCGCGCCGCCGATGAACAGGATCGGCAGGATGCCGAAGCGCACGATCAGCAGGCCACCGGCACCGGCGCCCACCAGGGTCATGATCAGGCCGAAGATTTTGCTGACGCTGGCGATCTGGTCCTTGGTGAAACCCATGTCGATGTAGAACACGTTGGCCATCACGCCCATCACCGTGTCGGACATGCGGTAGGTGGCGATCAGCCCGAGCAGCAGCAGGGCCTGCCAGCGGTAGCGCGTGATGAAGTCGTTGACCGGCGTGAGCACCGGCGCCAGGCCGCGGCGGCCCAGGGACGACAGGCATGCCCAGGTCAGCAGCACATAGAGGATCAGGCGCAGGAAAGCACGGTCTTCGAGCAACAGGTCGAGCATGGACGAGTCGCCGAACACCACGCTGGCCCAGTCGGTGTTGAACAGCTGGGTGAAGCTGGCCGGCACCGAGACCAGCAGGATGATCAGCACGAACACCGAGGCCAGTTGGTGCATCAACCCGTAGCGGGCCGCCGACAGCTGGGTGCGCAGGGGCACCGGCGGTTCGCGCATCACCAAGGTGGTGAACAGCGCGGGCAGCATCAGCACGCCGAACAGCACGTAAGTACCGGTCCAGGCCTCGTGCAGGTAGCTGAACCCGGTGGAACCGAACCACTCGGCGAAGAACAGCGCACCGGCGGTGGCGAGCAGGGCGGCGACCCGGTAGCCGGCCATGTAGCTGGCGGCCAGGGCGGCCTGGCGCTGGTCGTCGGCGATCTCCAGGCGGTAGGCGTCGACGGCGATGTCCTGGGTGGCCGAGGCGAAGGCCACCAGCACCGCCAGGGCGATCAGCCACGACAGGTGTTTCTGCGGGTCGCAGAAGCCCATGCCGACCAGCCCGAGCACCACCAGCACCTGGGACAGCAGCAGCCACGAACGACGACGGCCCATGCCACCGAGCAGCGGCAGGCGCCATTGGTCGAGCAGCGGCGACCAGACCCACTTGAAGGCGTAGGCCAGGCCGATCAGGCTGGCATAGCCGATGGTCTCACGCGCCACACCCGCCTCGCGCAGCCAGACCGAAAGCGTCGAGAACACCAGCATATACGGCAGGCCGGCGGCGAATCCGAGCAGCAAAAGCACCAAAGTTGACGGGCTGGCATAGGCAGCGAGCGCAGCGCGCCAGGTTTTACGGGGCATGGGCCAACATCTGCCTCAAGGTTTGCGAAAACAAAGCGCGCACTCTAACCGCTGTGCTCCATTGGACGCCAGCCATGGCGTGCCATATCCACACGATTATTGGCCACATTCACGCCTTCTGCGCGCAAGCGGGCGCGTTGTTCGTCGCCCGATGGCGTGCCCAGGGCAAGGCTCAGTCGGCCACCGGCACCCAGCACCCGGTGCCAGGGCAGGCGGGTGTCCGCCGGCAGCTGCCCTAGGGTGCGTCCGACCCAGCGCGCCGCGCGGCCGAGGCCGGCCAGTTCGGCCAATTGCCCATAGCTGACCACCTTGCCGGCGGGGACTTGGCCCAGCACCGAGTACAGTGCCATTCGTCGGGCCTCGGCATCCTCCGGCACAGCGGGCGGTGGCGTCGAGGTCAAGGGGTATTTGGCCTGTGAATGAAACCGGGCAGGCGGTCCGGGCAAATGCGAGCGGAACTCATCGGCATGGTCTGGGTCTGTCCTTGCTCAGGTTGTCGGTATCTGGATAATGCCCGGCTTTTTCGTCGAATCGAACCCAAATTGCGCTTATGTCTTCTAGAACCCTGCTTTGCCTCATCGCCGCGTCGCTCTGTACCCCTGTGCTCGCCGACACCGTGTGGATGAAGAACGGTGACCGCCTGAGCGGCAAGATCAAGGTCTTCGACGGCGGCAAGCTGTTGCTGGAGACGCCCTATGGCGGCTCGATCGCTCTGGACTGGAAACAGGTGCAGACACTGGAGAGCGATCGGGAACTGCTGGTCAAGCAGGACGCCTACTCCGGCGAGAAGGCCAAGTCGCTCAAGGCCGCCGAGCCGGGCAAGGTGACTCTGGCCAACGGCGATGCGCCGAAGACCGTCGAGCTGGCCAGCATCGAGCAGATCATGAAGCCGCGACCGCTGGTCGAGGACTTCCTGTGGAAGGGTAATGTCGATGTGGCGATGGACTACAAGCGTGCCGAGACCGACAGCGACGACTACGACGTCAGCTTCAAGACCACCGCCCGCCATGGCCGTTGGCGGCACAACGCCGAGGGCGAGTACAACCGCGAGACCAAGGACGACGTCACCACCACCAACAACTGGAGCGCCGAGTACGCCCTGGACCGCTTCATTACCGAGAAGTGGTTCTGGCAGGGGCGCTTGGAGTACAAGCGCGATCATATCGAGGACCTGGCGCGCCAGCGCACCATCGGTACCGGCCCGGGCTATCAGTTCTGGGATGACGAACTGGGTGCGTTCTCGCTGGGTTCGCTGATCAACCGCACCGATTTCGAGTACCGCGACGGTGGCAAGGACAACTTCTATTCCGCCGCCGTGAAGTGGGACTACAACCGCTACCTGATCGGCAAGAAAGTGGAGTTCTTCACCAATGGCGAATTCGGCAAGCCGCTGGGCGGCGTGGCCGACTACTCGCTGGATGCCGAGATGGGGCTGCGCTACAAGGTGACCGAGTGGGCTTCGCTCAACCTCAAGGCGGAGAAGGACCTGATCAAGGGCACGAGCGACAGCGACCTGGACAAGACTCGCTATACCGCAGGGTTCGGCGTTACCTGGTAAGTCGGCAGCGTGCTTTTGGTGTAGGAGCGGCCTTGTGTCGCGATAGGGCTGCGCAGCGGCCCCAGGATCTCAGCGACTAGGCAGACATTGCCGGGGCCGCGTTGCGGCCCTATCGCGACACAAGGCCGCTCAGGGATATGCGTAGATCTACACGGCAGCAGGCCCAGTGGCAGCGGCGGGTGATAATGCTTATCTTGTCACCCATCCAGTCCGTCGTCAGGAGCCTTTCCAGTGAGTACCAACGCCCTTCGCCCCGCCCGGGAACTGCTGCTCAAGGAGTACCGCGGCGTCCTCTCGACTCACTCCAAGTCCATGCCCGGCTATCCCTTCGGTTCGGTGGTGCCTTACTGCCTGGACGCCGAGGGCCATCCGCTGATCCTCATAAGCCGTATCGCCCAGCACACCCACAACCTGCAGAAAGATCCGAAGTGTTCACTGCTGGTGGGCGAGCGCGACGCCGAGGACGTGCAGGCGGTCGGGCGCCTGACGGTGATGGCCGAGGCGCGCAAGCTGACCGACGAAGCGGCCATCGAGGCTGCCGCGGCCCGCTACTACCGGTACTTCCCTGAATCGGCCAACTACCACAAGGCCCACGACTTCGATTTCTGGGTGCTCGAGCCGGTACGCCACCGCTACATCGGTGGCTTCGGCGCGATCCACTGGCTCGACCAGGTGACCCTGAGCAATCCCTTTGCGGGCAAGGCCGAGGCCAGCATGATCGAGCACATGAATAGCGACCACGCCAATGCCATCGCCCATTACGTCGAACTGACCGACCTGCCGCGCACGGCGCCGGCCGAAATGGTTGGTATCGACAGCGAAGGCATGCATCTGCGTATCGGCCAGGCGGTATACTGGCTGGCGTTCCCGAGCACCTGCAACACGCCGACACATGTCCGTGAAGCCTTGGTTTTTCTGGCCCGCGCTGACCAGTGGCCGGTTGCGGAAAGCGTCGAGGGTTGAAAACAGGCGTCGAGGCATCCATTTGATGGTCTTACAGGAAGATTCTCTTCCGTCGAGGAACCCTTGATGCGTGCTTTTCTACTGCTGTTACTGCTTTTCCCCGTGCTGGAGCTGTTCGTCTTCGTCAAGGTCAGCGCGGCCATCGGTTTCTTCCCGGCGCTGCTGCTGATCATCGCCGGTTCCGCCCTGGGTGTGTTGGTGATGCGCGTTGCCGGCCTGGCCACTGCCCTGCGTGCCCGGGAAAGCCTGCAGCGCGGCGAGTTGCCGGCTGAGGACATGTTCCAGGGCCTGATGCTCACCGTCGGTGGCGGCCTGTTGCTGCTGCCGGGCTTCATCAGCGATGTGCTGGGCCTGCTCTGCCTGCTGCCGTTCACCCGTCGCCTGGTGGCCGGTCGGCTGCGTCGCCGCGCCGAGGAACAGGCTCTGCGCCAGCGCGCGTTCCAGGATGATCCGTTCCAGGCGCAGCCCCGCGATGGCGGCCATCGTCCGAACGTGATCGAGGGCGAGTACGAGCGTCGCGACAAATAACACCGATTTTTCGTGGGCGCGGGCTTGTCCCGCGATGGCCTCTGGGTTGGGCTCATCGCGGGACAGGCCCGCTTCCACGATGACGTTTTGAAAAATTTTCCGCGCAAGCCTTGTAATTGTTTTTAGCGGCCTCATGTATGTGTCACCGCAAGGTTTCTGGTGGCGACACCAGACATGACATAGGTGGTTCGCCCTGTGCGGACCACCCCCGGCAACGCCGGATCGAATCAACCCGCCGGTGTCGACACCGGCCGATGAAAACCACAATTTGGGAGAGATCGACAATGAAGCTTCGTCCTCTGCATGACCGCGTCGTCATCCGTCGCAGCGAAGAAGAATCGAAAACCGCTGGCGGTATCGTCCTGCCGGGTTCGGCCGCTGAAAAACCAAACCGCGGCGAAGTCGTTGCCGTCGGCACCGGTCGTATCCTGGACAACGGCGAAGTACGCGCGCTGGCCGTGAAAGTGGGTGACAAAGTGGTTTTCGGCCCTTACTCGGGCAGCAACACCGTGAAAGTCGACGGCGAAGACCTGCTGGTCATGGCCGAGAACGAAATCCTGGCCGTTATCGAAGCCTGATTTCCCCGACTTCCCGTTACTCCAAAGAATTTCAAGGATTAAACGATCATGGCTGCTAAAGACGTAAAATTCGGCGATTCCGCCCGTAAGAAAATGCTGGTTGGTGTCAACGTTCTGGCTGACGCGGTAAAAGCGACCCTGGGCCCGAAAGGCCGCAACGTGGTCCTGGCCAAGAGCTTCGGCGCGCCGACCATCACCAAGGACGGCGTTTCCGTCGCCAAAGAGATCGAGCTCAAGGACGCCTTCGAGAACATGGGCGCCCAGCTGGTCAAGGAAGTCGCTTCCAAGGCCAACGACGCCGCCGGTGACGGCACCACCACCGCCACCGTCCTGGCCCAGGCCATCGTCAACGAAGGCCTGAAGGCCGTTGCCGCCGGCATGAACCCGATGGACCTCAAGCGCGGTATCGACAAGGCCACCGCCGCCGTCGTCGCCGAGCTGAAGAACCTGTCCAAGCCATGCGCCGATTCCAAGGCCATCGCCCAGGTCGGCACCATCTCCGCCAACTCCGACAACTCCATCGGTGAAATCATCGCCGAAGCCATGGAAAAAGTCGGTAAAGAAGGCGTGATCACCGTCGAAGAAGGTTCGGGCCTGGAAAACGAACTGTCTGTCGTAGAAGGCATGCAGTTCGACCGTGGCTACCTGTCGCCGTACTTCGTCAACAAGCCGGACACCATGGTTGCCGAGCTGGAAGGCGCGCTGCTGCTGCTGGTCGACAAGAAGATCTCCAACATCCGTGAGCTGCTGCCAGTACTGGAAGCCGTTGCCAAGGCCGGTCGTCCGCTGCTGATCGTTGCCGAGGACGTCGAGGGCGAGGCCCTGGCCACCCTGGTGGTCAACAACATGCGTGGCATCGTCAAGGTTGCCGCGGTCAAGGCCCCGGGCTTCGGCGACCGCCGCAAGGCCATGCTGCAGGACATCGCCGTCCTGACCGGCGGTACCGTGATCTCCGAAGAGATTGGTCTGTCCCTGGAAACCGCCACCCTGGAGCACCTGGGTAACGCCAAGCGCGTGATCCTGTCCAAGGAAAACACCACCATCATCGACGGTGCTGGCGAAGAAGCCGACATCCAGGCCCGCGTCACCCAGATCCGTGCCCAGGTTGCCGACACCACTTCGGACTACGACCGTGAGAAGCTGCAAGAGCGTCTGGCCAAGCTGGCTGGCGGTGTTGCCGTGATCAAGGTCGGTGCCGGCACCGAAGTCGAAATGAAAGAGAAGAAAGCCCGCGTCGAAGACGCCCTGCACGCTACCCGTGCAGCCGTCGAAGAAGGCGTGGTGCCTGGCGGTGGTGTTGCCCTGGTTCGCGCCCTGGCTGCCATTGCCAACCTCAAAGGCGACAACGAAGACCAGAACGTCGGTATCGCCCTGCTGCGTCGCGCCGTCGAAGCCCCGCTGCGCCAGATCACTGCCAACGCCGGCGACGAGCCAAGCGTTGTCGCTGACAAGGTCAAGCAAGGTTCGGGCAACTTCGGCTACAACGCCGCTACCGGTGAATACGGCGACATGATCGAGATGGGCATCCTGGACCCAGCCAAGGTCACCCGTTCGGCCCTGCAAGCCGCAGCTTCCATCGGCGGTCTGATGATCACCACCGAAGCCATGGTTGCCGACCTGCCGGAAGACAAGCCAGCTGCTGGCATGCCTGACATGGGCGGCATGGGTGGCATGGGCGGCATGATGTAAGCCAGCCTTACCCCCTGTACCCAGAAAAAGCCCCGCCTAGTGCGGGGCTTTTTCGTTTGTTCTGGCGTCATCGCAAGGATGGGTTTGCCCCGCGATTGTTCATCGAACGGCGCTGTGTTCTGCCACGGGGGCCCTGGCGGCCCCGCTGCGATACAGCACCAGGTAATACGACCCCAGCCCGATCAACCAGCAGAACACCGCCGTCCATACGTTGTGTGACAGGAAGTGCGCGCCCTGCATCATCCGTCCGACCGACAGTCCCGCGCCAGCCACGAGGGCTACCGCGAGCGCCACCCGTGCCAGGCGCGGACGGCGATCGCGCAGCATGAAGAACAGGCCGAACAGGCAGAACCCGGTCGCGGCATGCCCGCCTGGCCAGCACAGTCCGGGCTTGTCGGTCGCAGGGCGTGGCTCCAGCAGCTTGCTGTAGGTCTCCTTGCCGCCGAATTGGGTCAGGCTCCACGGGCATTGCACTTGGGTAACTTTCTTCAGCGGCGTGACGAAGGCCGTCGACAGCCCCAACGCCAGTACCAGGCAGCCGAGTTCACGGCGCCAGCCCGCCAGCCGTTGCCAGACGAAGCTCAGGGCGAAACCGACCACGGCCAGCAGTCCGAAGACGATTACGCCCTGCTTGACCCGGTCATGCAGGATGTTTTCCAGCAGGTAGCTGTGGCGACCGATGAACTGGCCGGCAGCCGGGTCGTAGAACAGGTTGGCCACATCCATGTCCAGCGGCGTCCATTCGAGCAGGATCAAGGCCATGGCGGTAACGAAAGGGATGCCCAGGTACAGCCACGGGTTGATCGGGCGAGGGCGCACGGATGACTGCATGATGACTCCAGAGGGTGGAAAAGACCGTGCATTGTCGGCTGCCCGCTATCCTGTGTGCGTGAATGATCGGTGAAAAAACTGTCAAGTTCGGTGATTTCGAGCCAGGGCATGGCACCATGCGGGCATTGGACGTAAGCTGCGCCTGCCGCGCCCGGCGAAGCGCCGCACAGGAGACCTCGATGCGCATTCTTTTGGTTGAAGACAACCGCGATATTCTGGCCAACCTGGCCGACTACCTTGGCATGAAGGGCTACACCGTCGACTGTGCCCAGGATGGCCTGTCCGGGTTGCACCTGGCCGCGACCGAACACTACGACCTGATCGTGCTCGACATCATGTTGCCGGGCATCGATGGCTATACGCTGTGCAAGCGCCTGCGCGAGGATGCCCGGCGCGACACGCCGGTGATCATGCTCACCGCCCGCGACCAGCTGGACGACCGCCTGCAAGGCTTCCGCTCGGGCGCGGACGACTACCTGCTCAAGCCGTTCGCGCTGTCCGAGCTGGCGGCGCGCATCGAGGCGGTGCTGCGTCGCGCCCAGGGTGGTGGTCGGCGTACCCTGCAGGTCGCCGACCTGAGCTACGACCTCGATACCCTGGAGGTGACTCGTCAGGGGCGCCTGCTCAAGCTCAACCCGGTCGGCCTGAAACTGCTGGCCGTGTTGATGCAGAAGAGCCCCCATGTATTGCGCCGCGAGGTGCTGGAGGAAGCCTTGTGGGGCGACGACTGTCCGGACAGCGACAGCCTGCGCAGTCACGTCCACCAGTTGCGCCAGGTGATCGACAAACCGTTCGACAAACCCCTGCTGCATACCGTCCATGGCGTCGGCTATCGCCTCGCCGAGGGCCGCGATGGAGTTTAAACAGAGCCTTGCCCAGCGCATCATCATCGCTTTCGCGCTGATGAGCGCGCTGGTGGCCGGGGCCTTCGCCTTCGGCATCGTCGCCACGGTGCACCTGGTCGAGGAACGCCTGATCTCGTCGGTGCTTGGCGGTGATCTGCAACGCCTGCTGCGCATGGACAGCGTCAGCGACTGGAGCCATCGGCCACGCCCCGACCAGTTGTTCTATTTCAGCGGCGGGCGCGATGACTTCGAGTTGCCCAAGGACCTGCGCCACCTGGATGCCGGCTTCCACGAGGTGTTTCGCGACCAGCTCTCGTATCATGCCATGGTCGAGATTGTCGACGGTCGGCGTTATGTGCTGCTGCAGGACCAGAGCGATTTCGAGGAGCGCGAGCGGGTGTTGTTCGCCGTGGTCGTGGTCGGCTTCGTGCTCAGCCTGGCCCTTGCGGTGATCCTTGGTTGGTTGCTGGCGCGGCGCGTGATGGCGCCGGTGATCCGCTTGGCGCGCCAGGTCCGCCACCGTGACCAGTTGCTGGGCCTTGCGCCGCCGTTGGCGCCGGACTACGCGGCGGACGAGGTCGGCCAGCTGGCAGTCGCCTTCGACGATACCCTGGGGCGCCTGCGCGATGCCTTGACCCGTGAGCGGCTGTTCACCAGCGACGTCAGCCATGAGCTGCGCACGCCGCTGATGGTCCTGGCGACCTCGTGCGAGTTGCTGATGGAGAACCCCGGCCTTGATGGGCGCGCGCGCAGCCAGGTTGAACGCATCGCCCGGGCGACCGAGGAAATGCGCGAACTGGTGAAGACGTTCCTGATGTTGGCCCGTGCACAGCGCGATGAAGGTGCCGTCGCATCGCGGGCAACCTTGCGTGAGGTGGGCGACGACCTGATCGGTGTATGGCGCGACACCATCGAACAGAAGGGCTTGGCGCTTTACTACGAGGGGCGGGTCAGTGCCAGCCCGGTGCTGTACAACGCCACCTTCCTGCAATCGGTGATGGGTAACTTGCTGCGCAACGCGGCGCACTACACTGACAGTGGCTACATTCGCCTGAGTCTCGAGGCCAATGGCTTCTGTGTCGAGGACAGTGGCGTGGGGATTCCGGAGGAGCAGCGCGAGGCGATGTTCCGGCCGTTCGTGCGTGGCGACGAGCGCCGCGGCGAGGGCCTGGGCCTGGGCCTGTCGCTGGTGCAGCGCATCTGTGACGATCAGGGTTGGCGCGTCACCTTGACTGCGACCTTGCCCCATGGTTGCCGCTTCCAGGTCGACCTGAGCCAGGGCACGAAAGTGGTGCAGGACGGTCAAAGCCAGGATGGGCTATTGGATCCCGATTAACCTCCTGTAACACCTGCATTTGGTGCTGACAGATTTTTCACATCGACATGACCTGATTCCAACGCTTGCGTACCTATGGTGAGCGCACTGGAGTCAGGAGATGTCCAATGCGTAGCCCCATCAAACTCGAATTCTCGGACAAGTACGACCGCAATCACGCCCGGGAGTACTTCCTCAAGCACCAGGATGGCCTGGCTCGGCGCTTGTCCCACCAGCGTGACGAGCAGTTGGCCCGCCGTGCCCTGGCGCTGGCCGGTGAGCCTGGCCTGGTGCTCGACCTGCCCTGCGGCGCCGGAAGGTTCTGGCCGCTGCTGGCGGAAAAGGCCAACCGCGTGATCATCGGCGCGGACAATTCAGCGGCGATGATCGAGACAGCCTGTGCGTCACAACCGCCAGAGGTGGTTGCGCGGGTACGCCCCTTGCAGACTTCCGCGTTCGCCATCGACCTTCCGGATAACGCGGTCGACAGCATTTTTTGCATGCGCTTGTTCCACCATATTGGCGATCCGCTCCATCGGAAGAAAATTCTTTCGGAATTTCAAAGGGTTAGCCGAGACAGCGTGATCCTTTCGCTGTGGGTGGATGGCAATTTCAAGGCCTGGCGCCGCCGCAAGCTCGAAGCCAGGCGCAGTGCGCGGACGACGCAGGACGGCTATCAGAACCGCTTCGTGTTACCCGCGGCTACAGTTGAAGAAGAATTTGTGTCAGCAGGATTCAGAATTCAGGAACGACTCGACTTTCTGCCGTTCTATGCCATGTGGCGAGTTTACGTATTGCGCAAGGGGTAACGAGTGATGGCGGTAGCGCAGAATCAGTCCAGGCAGTTTGATTTTTACTGGCAGCAGCAGGGAGAGTGGGTCGAGGAACCCAACCAGCGGCGTGGCGGCGAGAGTGGCGTGCAGCGCCTGAGCGACGGCGAGGGGCATCTGCTGTATGCCAAACGCCAGGTCGGGCACATCTACCGCAGCCTGCTGCATCCGTTCGGGCGCCCCACGGTGTTGCGCGAACTCGATGCACTGAACAGTTTCGAGCAACTGGGCGTCAGGGTACCGCGGATCGTCTATGCCGGGGCCGAGCGGGACGCTGATCATCAGTGGCGGGCCTTGCTGGTCAGCGAGGCGCTCGAGGGTTTCGTCGACCTCGATGCCTGGCATGCCTCCGGGGCCCGTGAGCATTACCCGCAGGCCGTGCATGAGCGCATGCTCAAGGACCTCGCGGACAACCTGGCGCGCATGCACCTGGGGCATTGGCAGCATGGCTGCCTGTACGGCAAGCACGTGTTCGTCAAGGTGCTGGGCGAGAGCGAGCAGGCACGGGTGGAAGTGGCCTTGCTGGACCTGGAGAAGTGCCGGCGGCGGATCAGTTGCCAGCGGGCGGCCTATAACGACCTGCGGCAGTTGCGACGCCACTCGTCGTTCAACGAGGCGGAATGGCAGACCTTGCTCTACTTTTACCAAATGGCGTTTGGCAGCGCGGTCAAAGGTTTAGAGCAATGAAACTAGAAATCGCTCGAGCTTTATTCTTGGTCGCGGCGTTGGCAGTGACCACGGCGGCGGCGGCGGCCTGGGAGCAGCCGCGGCCCACGGTCTTCAGCAAGGCTGAGGTCGGTGGGGTGTGTCCGTTGCCACGGGTGGCCAAGGTAGAGCAGGGGCGGGCTGAGCCGGATCATGATCTGCTGTTGTTCCTGTTTGGGATGAGGCAGGGGTTGCGGCCGTTTGGTTGACGTGGGTTATGTTGTGAGCGCCGGGGGGTTCTTTATGAATTTCTGGCGTTTGTTTATTTGGGGTTTATGGTTGGTTGATGTTTGTTTTTGAAGTTTTATGCGCATTCATTTGCGATGTCGACGCTTATTCACCTTTCCGCCCTTACGGCGGGTTACTTAATGAGATGGTCACCCCGGCACCCTGCGAGGCGTACGCTTTCGCAGGGTGCTTTTACTTC
>NZ_JBLIYT010000026.1:0-30535 GCF_057480795.1 Pseudomonas sp. P110(2024) | reverse complement strand
TTTGTACGGAGATCGGTTCATCAGGCCGACCTGGTGAAAGTCAGGGCCTGCCTGACGGCAGGCCGTTACCGGCCCGCACACAAAAAATCTGACACTTCCCCGCAAGGCGAAACAGCGAAATAAGCGTCGACATCTCAAATAAATGCGCATACAACTTCCAAAACCACCTAACAACAACAACAACAACAACCCACAAACCTTTAAACACAATACGCCACCAGAGTTAAAACACTCAAAACCATACGAGATCCCCACACCCGCCAGCGCGAGCTACAATACCCCCTCCCCAGGCCTCCCCCAAGCCAACCATGATCCAGTCCAACCTCGACCTCTTCGCCCCCCACCCCCAGCGCCTGGCCCCCCAGACAACGCTGCTGCCCGGCTTCGCCCTGCCCGACCTCGAACCCCTGCTGGACGCCCTGCGCCCCGTGCTCCGCGCAGCACCATTTCGCCATATGCAAACCCCCGGCGGCCTGCGCATGGCCGTGGCCCTGACCAACTGCGGCTCACTGGGCTGGATCAGCGACGAAAACGGCTACCGCTATACCCCCATTGACCCTGTCAGCGCAAAACCCTGGCCCGCCCTGCCCCAGGTACTCATCGACCTGGCCACCCGAGCCGCCGCACTGGCAGGCTTCGAAGGCTTCATACCGGACGCCTGCCTGGTCAACCATTACCTGCCCGGCACCCGTCTGAGCCTGCACCAGGACCGCGACGAACAAGACTACGGACAACCGATCGTCTCGATCTCACTGGGTCTGCCAGCGGTATTCCTGTTCGGCGGCCTGCAGCGCTCGGACCGTCCCCAGCGCATCCCGCTGAATCACGGTGACGTGCTGGTGTGGGGCGGCGAAGACCGTCTGCGCTTTCATGGCGTGATGCCGATCAAACCTGGCGTTCACCCACGCATGGGCGAGCGACGAATCAACCTCACCCTGCGCAAGGCAGGATGAGTTCGGCAGCTACGGACTACAGAACCACTCGCGCCGTTCGTCGAAAGCAGCCCGGATCGCCCCCACCATCACCTGCACCAGCGGGTAGGCCTCGGTCTGGCCGTTGACCGCCAGCCACACCCGCCGCCGCATCGGTTCGCGGAACAGGCCCGGCAAGGCCAGCAATCCACGGTCCAGGTGCGTCGCATAGTGCGGCAACAAGCCGACGCTGGCGCTGCACTTGATCAGCTGGCAGTACATCTCGTAGTCCTGGATCTGCGTCACCCCGGCCGTACGGGTGCGCAGCAGTGCCTGCCAGGGCATCAGCGCCTGCACGCCAGCTTCGCCCTGCCATTGCACCAGCATGTAGTCCTGCAGGTCCGCCAGGCTGGTCGGCCGGTTGGCCTCACGGGCATAGCGCTTGGCGATATGCGGCAGGTACTCGAGGGTGGCCAGAGCCTCGGGGGCGGCACCGGCAAAACTGCCAGCATGGGCGCCGTGGCTGGCATCACCCAGCCACAGGGCGACATCGGCAACCTGCTCGGGCGCCTGGCGACCGTCAAGGGTGGCCACCTCCAGACGCATGCCGGCATGCTGGCGCACGAAGTTGATCAGATTGCGACCCAGCAGGTCCTGCAGCAGCGGCTCGGCCACGGCCAAGCGCACGCTCGCGCTTTGCTCTCGCGGCAGCGGCACGACCGGCTCGCGCGCCTGGAGTATCAGCAGCAGGCGTTCACCCTGCTGGCTGAGCACCGGGTTATTGTTGCGGTTGACGAACAGGCTGTAGCCCAGGCGCGCCTCCAGCGCCGCCAGGCGTTTGCGCAGGGCCACCGGTTTGAGATTAAGCCGCCGCGCCGCCTGCATGAAACAGCCGCAGCGCGCGGTGACCAGGAAACAGTTCAGGGTCTGTTCGTCCAGGGCCAACGGCACCTGGGGACGAACGACAGGCATGGCGGTATCCGGGGCTCGCCCCGGGGACAAATCGATCGGCATCCCTCGCCTCCCACGGGCCCGCCTGGGCAGGCCCGGCTCTTCCATGGTTGTTGGCGACTAGCGGCTGCTTTCCAGGACCTGGTTCAGCGCCGCGCCATCGATGCTCAGGGTGGCCGTGTCGAACATCCCCTCGACATAGGCCTTGGCCACCTGCTCCTGGCGCTGGGCGCGCAGCAATTCGCGCAAACGTGGCGCCACCTCCTCGAAGGTCGCTGCCCTGGCGGGCTGCTGCTCGACCAGCTTGATGATGTGGTAGCCCGCCACACTCTGCACCGGGTCGCTGACCGTGCCCACCTTCAGCTTGGGCACCACCCCGCGTACCTCGGGCAGCAATTGCGCCAGGGCCTGCAGTCCGGTGTCGCCGCCGGCGGAGGCCGTGCCGGCATCCTGGGAGTGTTCACGGGCGAGCGCGGCAAAGTCCGCATCCGCAGCCTGGGCCTGCTTGGCCAGCGTCTGGGCCTGTTTGCGCACGGCCTCGTCGTCCCTGGGATTTTCCACCCGCAGGAAGATCTGGCTCAGGCGGTAGCGCACCGGCAGTTGCAACCCGGCCTTGCCCGCCTCATAGGCCTGCTTGAGCTCAGCCTCGCTGGGGTAATCGTCAGGCACCTTGCTCACCGAGTTCAGGTAGTCGCGCAGGACGATCTGCTCGGTGGCCGCGCGGGTCTGCACCTGGATTTCCGGGCGCTGCAACCAGCCCTGGGCCTCGGCCTGCTGGTAGAGAGCCTTTTCCGCCAGGCGGGCGCGGATCCAGGCCTCCAATGCCGGTCGGTCGCCGCGCAGGCTGGCCCGGGCTTCCTCGGGCAACTGGGCGAACAGCGCCTTGAGTTCGCCACTGCCAACCTGCTGCTCGCCCAGGCGCGCCAATACCGGGCCCTTGTCGGCCGCCACCAGGGCGGCTGGCGACGCTGGACGCGCCGCCGCCACCGGCTCGTCGCCCGGGCGCAAGGCCAGGGCAACCGCCACCGCGACAATGGCCAGCGCGCCGGCGCCGGCCCAGAAAGTGCGCGCCGTCACGAGGCGCGCTCTTCGTCATGGGCGACCTGGGTTTGTTGCTGGCCGGCCACGTTACGGCTGTAGTCGCGCAGGTAGACGATCAGTTCCTGCAGCAATCGATCCCACAGCACCAGGCTGCCCAGCAAATGCTGCTGACTGACGCCATCGGCGACCACCACATCCTGCTCCATCACCAGGAACTCGCCCTGCACCGACAGCCGGGCGAAGCGGCGGCTGGCGTTCCAGTGCTCGGCCAGGCCCGCCGGCAGCTCGCCCTGGATACGCAGGGCGCAGCTGAAGGTGAAGTCGAGGAACTCGCCTTCCTTGCCCGCGGCCCGGTTGCCGAAACGTACGGCATAACCCACGCCCTGGCTGGCGCTGAGCAACTGCACCACGGCGTTCTGCTCGGTGCGGTTGACCCGGCAGCCGGCATCCTGCAGCAACTGGGTCAGGGAGTCGGCGCTAACGGTTTCGATCAGGGTCACTTCGGTCATGTGCTTACTTCCTTGCGTTGAGAAAACGTCAATGGGGCACGCCCTTGGGGGCGTCGAACTGGCTTTCGTAAAGCTTGTCGCCATAGGCCTGGGCCAGCTCCTCGAACTTGACCCGGGCACCACCGGCGAAGGGCTGGCGCATCTTCATGACATCGGCGATATCGACCTTCTCGTAGGCGGCCAGCATCTCCTTGGCCACCCCGTACATCTGCTGGTTGCGGGCCTGGCATTGCTGCACCTGGCTGTCACGCTCGCCCAGTTGCGCCTGCAGGGTGGCGCGCTCGCTTTCCTTGGCGCGCGCCATCGCCAGCAGCTCGTCATAGGCCTGCTTGTACTTGTGCAGTTGTTCGTTGCTGCTGGCCACCAGCGCCTGGGCCTGGCTGTGCACGGCCTGTTGCTGGCCAGCCAGTTGCTCGCTCTGGCCGCGGGCCTTGGCCAGTTGCGCGGTCAGTTCGCGTACCTGGCCTTGAGCAGCGTCACGCTGCTGCTCGGCCGCCTGGCGGGCGGCGCTGGCCTGGGCTTGCTCGCTCTGCAGGGCCTGCAGCTGTTGCGTGGTGCTGCGCAGTTGGGTGCGCAGACGTTCCTCGAGGGTTTCGGCCGACGCCGAGGCCGCCAGGCTTGCGCCCAGGGCCAGCATCAACCAGGCGCAGCGGTGGCGATAAGCTCCCTTGTTCATGCCCGTGCTCCTTCCCTAGAACCGAGTGTTGACTTCAAGTTGTAGCACATCGATGTCAAACGGCGCGCCGTAGACTGCCTCGCTGCTCAACCAACGGGCTGTAGCGTAGACGTTGTCGGCCAGGCCGTAGTTGCCACCGAGGAAATAACCCTTGGCGTTGGTGCCGCCGAGGTGGAAGCTCGAGTCGTTGAAGCCGTCCGGCAGCGCGTCGGGCTCGATGCGCTTGTAGCCGGCGAACAGGTTCCAGTCGCCGGCCTTGCGCATGTCCAGGGCGTTGCCCAGGGTGAACTGGAGCATCCAGGCATCGCCGCCGCTCTTGAGGTTGCCGTTCTCGTCGACGTTGTTGGCCAGTTGTCCCGCCGAACGCTTGCGCATGTCGCCCTCGTCGTAGGCCAGGTTGTGGACGTAGTTGGCCTGGCTGCGCAGCTTGAAGTCATGGGGCAGGTCGGCGTCCCACACCAGGTTCAAATCGAGCAGCTCGAACTCCGAGGCAATGCCGACGAATTGCGGCTGCGGCGTGGCCGCCGGGTTGGCCGGATTCGGCGTGATGTCGCGGAGCAGGAACACGGTGTTGCCCTTCTGCATGAAGGTCGGCCGGGATTCGTCGCTGTCGCAGCCCGGCTGGCCATCCCACGGGGCGCAAGGGGTGGAGCGCTCGCCGGCGATATCGTCGAAGCGGTAATAGGCCATCGCGCCCTTGAGTCGATTGCTGTCGTTGAGCGCCCATTTCGCGCCCAACTGCGCGCCGTACAGCCACTTGTTGTCGCTGTCTTCCTTATCCAGGCCGTTGCTGGTGGCGTTGTCGTCGCTGTATTGCACAGGGAATGCGCCGACGGTGCCGAACAGGCTGAGGTCGCGGCCCAGCGGCTGGTCGAACAGCGCCGCCACGCCATCGAAGTTGAGGTCGTGGGAATACAGGATGTCGGTGGACATGAACGGGTTGGCGATCCGCCCGCCGGTCAGCGTCAGGCGCTCGCTCGGCGTCCAGGTGACGTAGCCCTGGTCGAGCCAGATGTCCTTCTTGCCGAAGCCGCCACCAAGGTTCTGGGTGGTCGAGACCGGGTTGTTGTTGGAGCCGGTGGCGACGCGGATGCCAGCCACCCAGTTCTCCGCCAGCTGCGCCTTGAGGCCGAAGCGCGCCCGCAGGCGCAGGAGGCTGTCGCGATCCTCGCGGGTGTTGAGCAACGGAGGCAGGCTTGAGCTGCTGTTGGGGTTGACGTCGTAGGGGCCCTTTTCATTGAGCTTGGCGAAATCGACGATCTCGTTGCTGTTGCCATCGGCATAGGAACGCGACTCGTAGCGCAAACGCAGATCGCCGTCGAAGCTGATGCGTGAGGCCCAGTCAGGGAAGGTGTTGGGCGCGGCCCAGTTTTCCTGCTTGGCGGTGCTCATCACCTCCGCCTTGATCTCGTCGCGGATCTGCTGGCGGACGATGGCCGGCACGTATTGCACGCGCACCTCACCGTTGGCGGCCGGGGCCTGGGCGACAATCGGCGCGCCGCTGGCGGCGACCCGCGCCTGCTGAGCTTCGCGTTCGGCCTGGGCGATCAGCGCGTCGGCCTTGTCCTGCTTGAGCACGCCCTGCTCCACCAGCAGGCGGATCAGGTTGACGGTCGCGTTCTCCGACGGCGCGGCGTGGGCGACGGTCGGACCGACCGCGGTGGCGGCGGCCAGCAGGCCGAGCGCCAGGGTCAATCGGTTGACTGGGCACTTCATAGGTTTGCAGCTCCTGTGGGTCAGTCGTGCTTCGTTGTTCATGGCCGGCGCCCCTGCAGGGCGATCTTCACCGGCAAGGTCAGGTTGGCGGGCGGGCGCTGGTCGAGGGCGCGGGCGCCGCGCAGGGCGGCGAGCACCTGGGCGTCCACCTCCGGCTCGCCGCTGCCGCGCAGCAGCTCGACACGGGTGATCTCGCCCGCGGCACTGAGCCAGATCTCGGCCTGCAGGTTGAACACCAGGTTGCGCAGCTCGGGGTTGTCGCGCAGCAGGCGCTGGAAGGCGTAGGCCAGGTACTGGCTGTAGGTGCCGCTGCCCAGCCCCCCTCCGCCGCCACCGGCCATGCCGCCGCCCTTGCCGGCGCCGACGTTGAAGCTGTCGCCGCCCGCTTGCGCGTCGCCGTCCATCTGCATCGGCTCGGCCAGGTCCTGGGCCGGATCGGGCGCCTCCTCGGCGGGCTTGACCTCTTCGGCCTCGGGCACCGGCTGCGGCTCGACGATCTTCTCCTCGACCGGCGGCTCGGGCTCCTTGGGCGGCTCGGGCGGTGGTGGCGGCGGTGGCGGCAGCGGGATGATCGCCGGCACCTTGGGCGCTTCGCGGCGCACCCCGGCCATGTCGTTGGCCCACTGCCACAGCAGCCAGGCCAGGCCAGCGCCAGCAACGGCGAGCACGGCCCAGGTCAGCAGGCGGCGGGGGTTGACTGTACGTTCCATGGCTGCCCTCACCCCTGGTTCGGCTTGCCGGTAACCAGCCCGACCTGGGCCAGTTCGAGACGGCGCAGCAGGTCGAGCACCTCGACCACCTTCTGGTACTGCACGCCCGCGTCGCCGCGCACGATCAGCGGGAAGTCGGGGTTGCGCGCCTTCTCGCTGCGCAGGCGGTCCTCCAGCTCCTGCAGCGTCACCGGATAGGCGTCGAGAAACACCTGGCCGGCGTCGTTGATCGAGATCGCCTTGGTCTTGGGCTGGGCCAGCGACACCGTGGCGCTGGCCTTGGGCAGCTGCACCTGGATCCCGGAAACCTGCGCAGTGGCGGTGAGGATGAACATCACCAGTACCACCATCAGCACGTCCACCAGCGGGGTGATGTTGATGCTGTCGACCGCGGCGTCGGTGTCGTCGTCATGGGCGTTGTTCACGGATGCCATGGCTGTGCCCTCACGCCGGAACCGACGGGTTGACGCTGCGCCCGGTCGGGCGCTGCGCCGCTTCACCGGCCTGGCCCTCGCCGTGCAGCTCGGCCAGGCGGGTGATGAACTCGTCGACGAATACCCGCATGTCGGCGCTGACCTCGCGGTTGCGCGTGGTCAGGCGGTTGTAGCCGAACAGCGCGGGGATGGCGACGAACAAGCCCATGGCGGTGGCCAGCAGCGCCGCGGCCATGCCCGGGGCGATGGCATTGATGTTGACGTCGCCGGCCATGGCGGTGCCGAGGAACACCACCATGATCCCCAGCACCGTGCCCAGCAGGCCGATGTAGGGGCCGCCGGCAATGGCGTTGGACAGGGTCGACAGCTTCGATGACAACGCCTGGTTCTCGCGGGTGCGCACGCCGTCCATGGAGCAGCGGATGGCCTCGATGGTGGCCGCGGACACTTCGCGGGTGTCGGCGCCCTGGGCGCGGCGGGTGCGCAGTTCCTGCACGGCCACCAGGTACAGGCGCCACAGCGAGGAGTCGGTGAGCCGCCCATGCAGGTCCTGATCGTCGGCGAACTGCTCCAGGCGCGTGCCGACCGTGGCGAACCGCTCGCGAAAGCGGGTGTTGGCGGCGGTGACGCGACTGAGGGTGCGCTGCTTGCGTAGCATGATCACCCACGACTGCACCATCATCAGCACCAGGATGGCGATGATCACCCAGGCGTCCACCGGCACCGCCTTGAGCAGGAAGCCCAGGCCGCCGAAGCCGAAGCCCGACTGTTCCTCGTCGACGCCGTACACCACCAGGCGAGACTCGGCGCCCTGGGCCAGCACGTCGGCCTGCAGGCCTGCCTGGCTGCGGGCCACGCGCGACAGGCGCAGTTCGTCCAGGGCGCCGACAAAAGGCGCGAACTGGCTGGTCACCTCGCCTTCGGGCGGCGGCAGGTCACCACCAATGCCGACGGCACCGTTGAAGGCCGCCAGACTGGCGGCCAGGCGGGCCACCGGCTGGCCTTCGAGCAACAGGCTCAGGTTGCCGCCCTCGCCCACCAGTGCCAGGTGTTGCCACTGACCGGCGCTCACGGCCTGGCTGGCGCTGGCGCGCTGGCCGTCAACCTCGACGAAAGGCACGCCCTGGGCCAGGCCCAGCAACAGGCTGTGGCCGGCCTCGCGACGGGCCAGCAGCAGTTGCTCGCCCACCGCCTGATCCTGGCGCAGCCAGGTGCTGAAAGTGAACGCCGCGCCCGCCGGCAGTTGCAGCGAGGCGCTGGCCGGCAGTTGCAGGCCCTGGCCACCGAGCTGAATGGCCCGGCCGATCACGCCGTCGACGCTCACCGTCGGCCCTTGCAGCTGATTGCCATAGGGGCTGGCGTCGCGGGCGGTGGCACCGTCGAAGTGGTAGAGCGCGGTGTAGTCGGCGTCGAAGCTGGGCTGGCCAGCAGGCGCCTGGGCTTTCGGGTTGCCGTAGTACATCCACAGCTCCTGGCGCTGGCCCGCTTCTATGCGTGGCACATCCACCCAGATCAGCGCCATGCCCATCAGCGGATCGAACTGCTCGACATGGTGGTTGAGCACGGTCTTGTCATCGGCGCTGACGAAGCGGATGTCGGCGCCGGTCTCGCTGACGCCGTCGAAGCTGAAGTTGCCGGTGTGCAGGCGCACCAGCAGCGCGGTGCGGCCCAGCGCCTGGGTCAGTCCGGCGCCCTGGGGCGTGGTGTCCACGGCGATCTGCTTGCGGTACATCCAGTCGTCCTGCCACCAGGCGCTGGCACTGCCCGGCAGGGCGAAGCCCAGGCACAGCAGCAAGGTCAATATCAGGCGTTGCATGAGAGGTCTCCAGGTCGATGCCGGTCAATGAGTCAGAAGGTCGCCTGCACACTGAAGTGCACACGGGAAGCGTTCTTGTCGGTGTTGGGGCCGTCCTTGAGCGGCACGGCCCAGTCGACGCTGCCGGACAGCCAGTCGTTGAGCGTGGCGCGGGTGCCGATGCCGGCACTGGCCAGGCTGTAGCGGTCGTCCTGCTCGGGCAGCGCGTCCTGCAGGCGCAGCTGGGCGCCTTCGGCGAACAGATAGAAGCGCCAATCGCTGATGTAGCTGCCGACATAGCGGCCGATGGATGGGGTGCGCAGCTCCTGGGAGAACAGCAGGCCGTCGTCCCCGGTACGCTCGGCGGCCAGGTAACCGCGCACCGAAGTGGCACCGCCGGCGGCGAACTGCTCGTTCGACACCAGCGGCCCCGAGGCCAGCTGGAAGGCCAGCTTCGAGGCGCTCTGCCAGGAGCCTGCGAAGTCGAAGGTGTAGCTGCCGTCGCCCTTGAGCGCGGCGAAGCTGGAATCGGCGCGGTAGCGCTTGTAGTCGAACTCGGCGTCGTCGCTGCCGTAGCCCAGCAGGCTGCGGGTGCCGGCCACCAGGCTCAGGCCCAGGCTCAGCTGGTCCTGCTCGGTGAAGCGGTAGCCGGTGTAGCCCAGGGTGATGGGGGCGTACTTGAGTGGTACCTTGTCGCTGCTGGCGCCCAGGCCGACCTGCTCGTCGAAGTCCTTGAAGTCCACGCCGATCGACAGGGCGTTGGCCCAGGCGCCGACGCCCGGCAGGTTGTAGATTGCCGAAACACCATAGGAATGGCCCTTGCCCAGGACGTTGGTGCCGCCCACCGTGGCGACGTTGCTGTCGGAGTGGTAGCCGGAGAACTGCACGGTCCAGCGCTCGTTCAGGGGTGCGGCGTAGGAGCCGGACCAGACTTCGGCATTGTCACGGTCCTGGGGCGCGGTGAACCAGGTCAGCGAGACGCTGTGGCCGGCCTGCCAGAGGTTGTTGTAGCCCAGGCTGATGACGCTGCGCAGCTTCTCGGTGTCGGCGCTGTGATCGTTGTTCAGGCCCAGGCTCAGGTGCCAGGGCTGCTTGTCCTCGACCTGCAGGTCGACATCCATGGTGCCCGGCCGCTGGCCTTCGCGCACCAACGGCATGACCTGCCGGCCCGGGGTGCGGTTGAGCGTGGCCAGTTCGTCCTGCACCTGGGCGAAGTCGGGCACCTTGCCCTCCTCCAGCGCCGGAACCTGTTCACGAATCTCCAGCGGCGAGTAATGCTTGGCGCCCACCACCCGCACCCGCCCGACCTTGGTTTCGCTCACCTGCAGGTAGACCACGCCGCCCTCGACCTTCTGCTCGGGCAGCTCGACGAACACCGACTGGTAGCCACGGGCCTGGTAGCTTTTCTGCAGGGCCTCGCGGGCGCCTTCGAGGTCGGCCAGGGACTTGTCCGGCCCCAGATAGGGATAGACCGCCTCCTCGATGGCCTGGGCGTCGAGCACCGTATTGCCGCGCACCACGTATTCATTGATCTCGACCCGGCGCTGCGCCTCGTCCGCGACCACCTCGACCGCCAGCAGACACGACAGCAGCCCTGCGCCCATGGCGCATCGCTTGAAGAAAAAATGCTCCACACCGCCCCCTTGAGCGCCAGGAATTCGTTGGGTTTCTAGTGGTTTGCGTCAGGCGCGGCCTGACCTTGGTGACGTGCCAGCCAGCTGTGCAGCAAGGCCAGGTTGAGGCTGAACTCGGGCATGGCCTGCAGGCTCGCGCCGAGCACCTCGTCGACCATGCGCTGCAGCAGCGACACGGCCATGGCGCTGCCCAGCAGCACGCCGAGGTCATGACTGAACAGGCTGAAGTTCCACACCCGCGATTTCAGTTCCAGGCCGGCGAACCAGCGGAACAGCAGGTTGTAGTTGAGCTGCTCGTAGAGCTGCTTCTCGCTGGGCACCGAATACAGCAACTGCAGCAGCAGCACGTGCATCAGTGTGTGCGGGGCGATGATCATGCCCTGCTGCTCGGCCAGCAGCGCCAGCGCGGCCTGGTGCTCATCCAGCAAGGCTTCGATACGCGGCTTGAGCAGCGCCAGCGAATGCCCGGGCGGCACGCAGCTGGCCACCTCGCGCAGGGCGCCCTGCCAGTCTTCCTGGGAGACGATCCATACCCACGGCGCGCCGTAGCGATAGACCGAGACCGGCTGCTTGCGCGCCGCCTCGACGATCTTCGCCAGGCGCTGGTCGAGCTCCTGCATTCCCACTTTCGTGTAGCGTTCCATAGTCCCCATCGCCCCGCTCCCAGGCCGTTCCCCAAGGCTCGACCGGCCTGATGGCCAGATGCCTTGCCGGTATCCATGGCTTTGACGGGGGTGGCGCTTTGCTACCGACGTTTTGTCATGAAAGGTTCATCAGGGAGACTGCATCGAGGGGGCGGAGCAACCATTGGTCGGCAACGGAAAATCCAGCGTCGAATGTCCGCGCTGCCATTCGACCACTCGATGAACCCCCAGCGTGGAGTCACGCCCATGAGCCATTCCACCCCCAAGCATGCCGTGGTCACGCGCAGCCAATGGCTCGCCGCCCGCCGGCAACTCTGGTTGCACGAGAAAGCCTTTACCCATCAACGCGATGAACTTGCCGCTGCCCGCCGCGCCTTGCCCTGGGTGCGGGTGGAGCAGGACTATCGTTTCCAGGGCCCACACGGTGAGCTGAGCCTGGCCGAGCTGTTCGCCGGACGCAGCCAACTGCTGGTCTATCACTTCATGTTCGCCGGGGGCTGGAGCGAAGGCTGCCCGGGCTGCTCCTTCCTCGCCGATCATTTCGACGGCGCCAACCTGCACCTGGCCCACCATGACGTGTCGCTGGTGGCGGTGTCACGGGCAACCTATGGCGAATTCCAGGCGTTCCGCCAGCGCATGGGCTGGCAGTTCCCGTGGTATTCCTCGCACGGCAGCACCTTCAACCAGGACTTCGGGGTCACTGTCGCCACCGATGGCAGCGCCCAGTACAACTACGAGCCCTACAGCGGCGACGAGGCGGAGTTGCCCGGATTGAGCGCGTTCTACCGGGACGCCGACGGCAGCCTGTACCACACCTACTCCACCTATGCCCGGGGGCTGGACATCCTGGTCAATGCCTACAACTTCCTCGACGTGGCCCCCCTGGGGCGCAACGAGGAAGGGACGATGGATTGGGTGCGCCATCATGATCGCTATGACGGGGCCCAAGGCAAGCCACACTGCTGCGGGGACTGATCGTTTCGCTGGTGGTGTCAGATCGCCTGCACCGCCAGCAATTCGGTCAGCACCTCGGCCAGCGCCTTGACCATCGCGTCCGCCGTTGGCCGGTGCACGATCACGATTTCGTAGCTGTCCACCTCCGGCAGCCCCTGCCCGGCGCCCAGCACCCGGTGCTCGTCGAGCGCCGCCCGCGGGGGCAGCAGGCTGATGCCCATGCCGTCGGCCACCGCCGCCTGGATCCCGCTGAGGCTGGAACTGGTAAAGCTGATGCGCCAGCGCCGGCCCATGCCTTCGATCGCGCTGATCATGTCGTCGCGATACAGCCCGCGTGGCGGAAAGGTCACCAACGGAATCGGATCGAGCTCGAAGGACGGCGTGCGCGCGCTGTCGATCCACTGCAAACGCTCTGGCCAGCAGGCCACGCCCTCGCGGCTGTTGCGCCGCTGCTTGAGCAGCACCAGGTCGAGTTCACCGTTGTCGTAGGCCTGGCTGAGATCGCGGCACAGGCCGCTGGTGACCTCCAGTTTGACCTGCGGGTGGCGTCGGCTGAACGCGGACAATGCGTTGGTGGTGCGCCCGCCGACGAAATCCTCCGGCACGCCCAGGCGCACGGTGACCCCGACCATCGCCCCGGCCAGGGCTTCAAGCATCTGGTCATTGAGGGCCAGCATGTGCCGGGCGTAACCGAGCAAGGTCTGCCCGGCATCGGTGGGCAACACATCGCGGTTGCCACGCACCAGCAGGCGATGGCCGACCATGTCCTCCAGGCGGCGGACCTTCTGGCTGATGGTCGACTGGGTGGAATGCAGGCGGGCGGCGGCGGTGGTGAAACTGCCGCAATCGGCCACCACGACGATGGCGCGCAGCAGGTCGAGGTCGAACAAGGCCCTATTCGGTTTTACGCTGGAAGACATCTCTGTATTCGACTTCTGAATGACAAGGCTGACTTCTACCATGGGCGCCCAGTGCCGGCAACATGCGCAAATACACTGGATCCCATCCGGATAATTCACTTCTCCTACAACCACAAGGGCCCTACATTCAAGCTTCGTCGCATCAGGATACCGATGACCATGCGCCTGCCGTTCGCCGCCTTGCTGTTGAGCCTGAGCCTTGCCACCCATGCCGAGACCTCAGCCATGAATACCCCCTTGCTCGATGCCGCCCGCCACGGCGACGCCCCTGCCGTGCGCCAGTTGCTCGACCGTGGCGCCCTGCCTGATACCCGCAACGACCAGGGCCAGACTGCGCTGCTGGTGGCCACCCATGCCAACCAGGTGGAGGTGGCCAAGGTGTTGATCGAGGCCGGTGCCGACGTCAACGTCAAGGACAACATCAACGACAGCCCCTACCTGTATGCCGGCGCGCGCGGGCTCAACGACATCCTGCGCCTGACCCTGGCCCATGGCGCCGACCTCAAGAGCACCAACCGCTACGGCGGCACCGCACTGATCCCGGCGGCCGAGCGCGGTCACGTCGAGACCGTGCAACTGCTGATCGAGGCCGGCGTCGACGTCGACCACCTCAACCGCCTGCACTGGACCGCGCTGCTTGAGGCGGTGATCCTTGGCGATGGCGGCCCTCGGTATGTGGAGATCGTGCGCCGGCTGCTGGCGGCCGGAGCAGATCCGCGGATCACCGACAAGGAGGGTGTGACCGCGCTGGAGCACGCCCGCCAGCGCGGATACCGGGAGGTGGTGACGCTCTTGGAGCAGTGGAACCTGGCGCCGCGGCAGGCGATTGGACCGTAAAGCGGTCCCCCGCTGTTCTATTCCACGGCCTCGAACGGCAGCCCAACGTAGTTCTCGGCAATATTGGCAAGGCCGGCCGGCGAACCAAGGTAGTACTCGCGGTCGGCCTCCTGCATCTTGCGGTCCCAGTCGTCCTGATGCGCGCCGAAATCATGCAGCAGCCGGGTCATGAACCAGCTGAAACGCTCGCCCTTCCACACCCGCCGCAAGGCCAGCGGCGAGTACTGCGCCAGCAGGTCGGTGCGGCCCTCGCGGTACACCTTGACCAGTATCCGATACAGGTAGTTGACGTCCGACGCCGCCAGGTTCAGCCCCTTGGCGCCGGTGGGCGGGACGATATGGGCGGCGTCGCCCACCAGAAACAACCGGCCATGCTGCATGGGCTCGAGCACATGGCTGCGCAGCGGCGCGATGCTCTTCTCCAGCGCCGGCCCCGTGACCAGCTGCGCGGCCACCTCCGCCGGCAGGCGCGCCTTGAGCTCATCCCAGAAGCGCGCGTCTGGCCAGTCCTCCACCCGCTCCTGCAAAGGCACTTGCAGGTAATAGCGGCTGCGGGTCTGCGAGCGCTGGCTGCACAAGACGAAGCCGCGTTCGTGGTGGGCATAGATCAGCTCGTGGTTGACCGGTGGGGTGTCGGCCAGCAACCCCAGCCAGCCAAACGGATAGACCCGCTCGTACATCTTCAGCACGTCGGCCGGAATGCTCTGGCGCGCCACTCCGTGGAAGCCGTCGCAGCCGGCGATATAGTCGCAATCGACCCGGTGCTGACAACCGTCCTTGTCGAAGGTGAGGTAGGGCCGCTCGCCGTCGATGGCGTGGGGGCGGACATTGTCCGCGCAATAGATGATCGGCGCCCCGCTGGCCTGGCGTGCCTGCATCAGGTCCCGGGTGACCTCGGTCTGACCGTACACCATCACCGTCTTGCCGCCGGTCAGCGCCTTCAGGTCGAGGCGCTGGCGACGGCCATTGACCAACAGTTCAACGCCTTCGTGTACCAGCCCTTCACGGTCCATGCGCTCGGCCACCCCGGCCTCGCGCAGCAGGTCGACCGTGCCTTGCTCGAGCACGCCGGCGCGGATGCGTCCCAACACATAGTCGGGGGTCTGGCGCTCGACGATCAGCGTGTCGATGCCCGCACGCTGCAGCAGCTGGCCCAGCAGCAGGCCGGAGGGGCCGGCGCCGATGATTGCAACCTGAGTCTTCATTGTTGTTGTCTCGCGATGACGATGCCGGCCAGTACTGGCAGTGGCCGCACATCTGCTGTTAGGGTTTGCACCTGTATTTTTACTGGCGAACCTTGGGCGAAACGTGTGATATCTGTGTCAAAAACTGCACTTTTCAAAAAATCGTTCGATTAACGGACAATCCTTCATGCACATCCCGCTCCCCGGCATCCCGCTGTTCCAGCTGTACGGCGAACATCACGCCTGGCCGGACACCGACCTGCTGCACTGCGAGTCGATCCCGGCGCGCAGCCGCCTGCACCATTGGGAAATCAAACCGCATCGGCATGCCGAGCTGTTCCAGCTTCTCTATGTGCAGCGGGGCGAGGCCCAGGTGGAGATCGAGGGCGAGCGCCGGGTGATTCGCGAGGCGGCGATCCAGGTGGTGCCGCCGCTCACCGTGCATGGTTTTCGCTTCAGCGCCGATATCCAGGGGCACGTACTGACCTTCGGCACGGCCCTGGTGGTCGATCTGGAACAGCGCCTCGGCGCTCCCTTGAGCGTACTGACCGCTGCCCGCTGTTACCCGCTGGGCCAGGATCGTCTGCGCCTGCACGGGCTGATCGACACGCTGCAGCAGGAGTATCAAGGCAGCGCGCCGGCACGAGGCCCCCTGCTGCAGGCGCTGGTCACCGCGCTGATGGTCTGGATCCACCGCCAGCAGCAGGCCTTGCCCGCGCGTAACCAGGACGAACGGGACCAGCAGTTGCTGGGGCGTTACCTGCGCCTGGTCGAGGCGCATTACCGCGAGCACCTTGCCGTGGACGACTTCGCCAGCCGGCTGGGCATCACCAGCCTGCAGTTGAACCAGCTGTGCCGAGCGTTGGCCGGGCAATCGGCGTTGCAGGTGATCCACCAGCGCCTGCTGCTCGAGGCACGGCGTAATCTGGCGTATACCCGCATGAGCATCAGCCAGTTGTCCGACAGCCTGGGGTTCAGCGATCCGACCTACTTTGCGCGGTTCTTCAAGCGGCTCGATGGCCGGACGCCCAAGGAATACCGCAGGTCGGTCAATACCTGAAACAAGCCCCACTAGCCTTGCGCGATCCCTGTAGGAGCGGCGCGAAAGGGCTGCAAAGCGGCCACAGCTTTTTGCAGCGCTACTGTTGGTTTGGGGCCGCTACGCGCCCCTTTAGCGACAGAAGGCCGCTCCCACAGGGGCCCAAACTCCCATGGAGGTCCGCTTGACGTATACGTCAACCTGGCATTAGGTTACTCGCATTCCCTCCCCCGAGCCCAAGCATGAGCAGCCAGACCTACAGCATCTCCGACCTGTCCCGCGAGCTGGACATCACCACCCGCGCCATCCGCTTCTACGAGGAACAGGGCCTGCTCAGCCCCGAGCGCCGTGGCCTGGAGCGCATCTACTCGGCGCGCGACAAGGTCACCCTCAAGCTGATCCTGCGGGGCAAGCGCATCGGCTTCTCGCTGGCCGAATGCCGGGAACTGATCGAGCTCTACGACCCCACCAGCGGCAACCAGAAGCAGCTCACCAGCATGCTGGCCAAGATCGCCGAACGCCGCGCCCAGCTCGAACAGCAGATGCTCGACATCCAGCAGATGCACCTGGAGCTGGACACCGCCCAGGAGCGCTGCGAGCAGGCCCTGGCCGCCACCCTGAACCCGTCGCACCCCCACCGTTGATCCGCCACAGGAAACCCGCCATGTCATTGCCCAAGAATGTCCGTCTGGTCGAAGTCGGCCCGCGCGACGGCCTGCAGAACGAAGCCCAGCCCATCAGCGTCGCCGACAAGGTGCAACTGGTGGACGACCTCACCGACGCCGGGCTCGGCTACATCGAAGTGGGCAGTTTCGTCTCGCCCAAGTGGGTGCCGCAGATGGCCGGGTCCGCCGAGGTGTTCGCCGGTATCCGCCAGCGTGAAGGGGTCACCTATGCGGCCCTGGCACCCAACCTGCGCGGTTTCGAGGATGCCCTGGCCGCCGGGGTGAAGGAAGTGGCGGTGTTCGCGGCGGCCTCGGAAGCCTTCTCGCAGCGCAACATCAACTGCTCGATCAGCGACAGCCTCAAACGCTTTGAACCGATCATGGACGCCGCCCGCAGCCAGGGTGTGCGGGTGCGCGGTTATGTGTCCTGCGTGCTCGGCTGCCCCTACGAGGGGCGTATCGGCGCCGAGCAGGTCGCGCCGGTGGCACGTGCCCTTTACGACATGGGCTGCTACGAGGTATCGCTGGGCGACACCATCGGCACCGGCACCGCCGGTGACACCCGCCGCCTGTTCGAAGTGGTCGCGGCCCAGGTGCCCCGCGAGCAACTGGCCGGGCACTTCCACGACACCTATGGCCAAGCCCTGGCCAACGTCTATGCCGGCCTGCTGGAGGGCATCAGCGTGTTCGACAGCTCGGTGGCCGGGCTGGGCGGTTGCCCGTACGCCAAGGGTGCCACCGGTAACGTCGCTAGCGAGGACGTGGTGTACCTGTTACAGGGGCTGGGCATCGAGACCGGCATCGACCTGGACAAGCTGATCGCCGCCGGCCTGCGCATCAGCGAAGTGCTGGGGCGCGCCACCGGTTCGCGGGTAGCGCGGGCACGTGGCGTGCGCTGAGTCATACGCGTGTCACACAGATGTGGGCGGAGTGTTACCGCCTACACGCTTGCCAGAAAAAAATCGGGTAACAGGGAAACAATTCGACAGAATTTCACGTGCCACCTTTTGACGGAAATCCATTAAACCATTGAATTTTAAGGACTTTTAAAAGTTGGCACGCCATCTGCTATATCTTTTGGCATAACAAGAACAAAAAAACGCGATACCCAATAAAAACAACAGTAAACGGCTCTGACATAACAAGAACAACACGGCAGAGGCGTAGCAAGCAGATTTTTTTGGAGTCGACGTGCTTTCCAGGGGGCCGCCCCCGCAGCCTGACACAGAACAATAACACTACCTCCAAGGTAGCGGCAGTCAAGGTTGGATCACGTTGGATGAACGCAAGTCAGCGCTCAAAAAAATACGTTTGCTCTTGGTCCCGGTTGGGGGCCCCGCAATGCAGAGACAACCGCCGACAAAAACAATAATAGGCTCGTCTCCAATAATAAGAAAAGAGCAGGCAACAACGCTTATGAGGGGAGCTTCGGCTCCCCTCAGTGCTTCCTGCCCTCCTCGTTCTCACCGCCCTTCTTCTCCCGTACCTCGCCCTCGACCTTGTCCACCAGCAGCGGCATGCTGGCCAGCACCAGCAGCGCCATCACGGTGCTCACCAGTGCCGTTGCCTCGCGTCCCATGCCTGCGGCGGTACCGATAGCCGCGGTCATCCACAGTCCGGCAGCGGTGGTCAGGCCCTTGACGTGGCTGGCATCCTGGCTGTTGCCCTTGAGAATCGTGCCCGCCCCGAGAAAGCCTATGCCGGCGACGATGCCCTGGATCACCCGGCTCAACGCCTGCTCGTCGGCGCCGGCCATGCTTGGCGCCAGCACGAACAACGCCGCGCCCATCGAAACCAGCATGTGCGTGCGCACCCCCGCCGCCTTGCCCTTGCTCTCGCGCTCGAAGCCCAGCACCGCCCCCAGCAAAGCCGCCATCAACAGGCGAATCAAGATACGGGCAACCTCGCGCTCGTCGGTGACATCGGCGAACTCGCTGTGCAAAGCCTCAAGGATCGAATGCCAGAATGCGTCCATCGGTAGCCTCCCGGTGTCTTCTATAGAAGACCGCAGCACACGCGCCGCGTGCGTTGCGCTTGGCCTAAGGGAACTCCTCATACGCTGGCAGAGGTGCGGTGGATAGCCGCAGGCATCTGCAACCAAGCGCTCAAGGCGTTGAAAGCCGGGGCCTAAGCAGATAGGGCACTCATCTGATATGGTTTTTATCTCAATACCTGGGCCTGTGCTGAAAACAGATCGGGGGCCATAGTGCCATGGCCGATCGAGGCCTGATGAGCGATGAACCATGAGCGATAGAATCCCCTTCCGAGTCATCGAAATTGCCCCCGCCGTCAACAAGAGCAAAAGCCAGGTGGCCGGTGGCATCCACACCCGCAGCTTCACCGGCTTCTACCGCAACCTGCGGATCGCCTTTGCCGGGTTGCTGTTCGCGCTGTTCTTCGGCACCGCCTGGTTGCAGTGGGGCGACCGCCAGGCTGTGCTATGGGACCTGGCCGAAAGCAAATTCCACATCTTCGGCGCAACCTTCTGGCCGCAGGATTTCATCCTGCTCTCGGCGCTGCTGATCATCTGTGCCTTCGGCCTGTTCGCCATCACCGTGTTTGCCGGCCGCGTCTGGTGCGGGTACAGCTGCCCGCAGAGCACCTGGACCTGGCTGTTCATGTGGTGCGAGAAGATCGCCGAAGGCGACCGCAACCAGCGCATCAAGCTGGCCGCCGCGCCCTGGGGCGTCGAGAAAATCGCCCGGCGCGGCCTCAAGCATGGCCTGTGGCTGGCCATCGGCCTACTCACCGGGCTGACTTTCGTCGGCTACTTCACCCCGATCCGCCCGCTGGCCGCCGAGCTGTTCAGCTTCGAGCTGGGCGGCGTGGCGCTGTTCTGGATCCTGTTCTTCACCGGCGCCACCTACCTCAATGCCGGCTGGCTGCGCGAGGCCGTGTGCATGCACATGTGCCCCTATGCGCGGTTCCAGAGCGTGATGTTCGACAAGGACACCCTGGCGGTGGCCTACGATCCCAGCCGCGGCGAAGCCCGTGGCCCGCGCAAGAAAGGCAGCGACCCGCGCAGCCAGGGCCTGGGCGACTGCATCGATTGCACCCTGTGCGTGCAGGTCTGCCCTACCGGCATCGATATTCGCGAGGGCCTGCAGATGGCCTGCATCGGCTGCGCCGCCTGCATCGACGCCTGCGACGGGGTGATGGACAAGATGAACTATGCCCGTGGCCTGATCGGCTACAAGTCAGAGCACAACCTGCAAGGCGGCAAGACCCACTGGATGCGCCCTCGCCTGCTGGGCTACGCCGCCGCGCTGACAGTGATGATCGGCGCACTGGTGGTCGCCCTGCAGATGCGCCCGATGGTATCGATGGACGTGATCAAGGACCGCGGCCTGTTCCGCGAGAACGCTCTAGGCCAGATCGAGAACATCTACCTGCTCAAGATCATCAACAAGACCCAGGAACCGCAGCACTATCGCCTGCGCCTGGTGGACGCCGACGGCTTCGAGCTGCACGGGCGTACCGAGTTCACCCTCGCCGCCGGCGAGATGAGCGAGCTGCCGGTGTCGGTGGCGATGCTAGCCGATCGCCCGAGCAGCAGCTCCCAGGAGCTGGCATTCGAGATCCAGGACAGCGACCAGCCCGGCATCCGCAGCACCGCGCACAGCCGTTTCGTCGCGCCGATGAATCGCTGATCCCCTACACTGACCACCACCTTGCCTGCCCAGACCCTAATGAAACGCTACGAACGATTTGCCGATGACATTGCCGAATTGATCCGCTCCGGGGTGCTTGGCCCCGGTCAGCGGGTACCTTCGGTGCGTTACGCCAGCCAGACCCACGGGGTCAGCCCGTCCACGGTGTTCCAGGCCTACTACCTGCTGGAGCGGCGCGGCCTGATCCGCGCCCGGCCGCGCTCGGGCTACTTCGTCAATGCCCATGCGCCGCGCCCGTTCAGCGAGCCACAGCCCCAGGCGCCGGCCAGCGAGTCCACCGATGTCGATGTCAGCGGCCTGGTGTTCTCGATCCTCGACTCGATCAAGGATCCGCACACCGTGCCATTCGGCTCGGCCTTTCCCAGCCCGACCCTGTTCCCCCTGCAACGCCTGTCGCGATCGCTGGCCAGCGCCAGCCGGGCCATGGACCCGCGCATGGTGGTCACCGACCTGTCGCCGGGCAACCCGCAACTGCGCCGGCAGATCGCCCTGCGCTACATGGTCGCCGGGTTGATGCTGCCGATGGAGGAACTGCTGATCACCAACGGCGCCCTGGAAGCGCTGAACCTGTGCCTGCAGGCCGTCACCCAACCCGGCGACCTGGTGGCCATCGAGGCACCGGCCTTCTATGCCTGCCTGCAGGTACTCGAACGCCTCAAGCTCAAGGCGGTGGAAATCCCGGTGCACCCGCGCGAGGGCATGGACCTCGGCGTGCTGGCCCAGACCCTGGAGAAACACCCGGTCAAAGCCGTGTGGTGCATGACCAACTTCCAGAACCCGGTGGGCGCCAGCATGCCGGAGGCCAAGAAGCAGGAACTGGTCGAGCTGCTGCGTCGCCACCAGGTGCCGCTGATCGAGGACGACGTCTACGCCGAGCTGTACTACTCGCAGCAAGCGCCGAAGCCGGCCAAGGCCTTCGATACCGAGGGCCTGGTGATGCACTGCGGCTCGTTTGCCAAGAGCCTGGCGCCGGGCTACCGGATCGGCTGGGTGGCGGCCGGACGCTTCGCGCAGAAGATCGAGCGGCTCAAGCTGATGACCTCGCTGTGCGCCTCGATGCCGGCCCAGGCGGCGATTGCCGACTACCTGCAGCACGGCGGCTACGATCGCCACCTACGCAAGCTGCGCTACGCCCTGGAAGGTCAGCAGGCCAACATGCTGGCCGCCATCGCCCGCCATTTTCCGGCGCAGACCCGGGTCAGCCAGCCGTCTGGGGGCTATTTCCTGTGGCTGGAGCTGCCCGAGCAGATGGACGCTCTGAAGCTGTTCCATATGGCCCTGGCCCAGGGCATCAGCATCGCGCCGGGGCCGATCTTCTCGCCGACCCGACGCTTCGGCAACTGCATCCGCCTGAACTACGGCAGCCCGTGGGGCGATGGCGCGGAACAGGCCATGGAGACCTTGGGGCGGATCGTGCGGTCGTTCTAGTCCAGCAATGGCGGTAGCCAGGTTGAACGGCTATAGTTTCGCAGCACTTTGCCTGGATCCCGCCCATGCCAGACTATCCAGCATCACCCGAGCAGCTGCTGGCCCGTATCGGCGAGCTTGAGGCACAGCTCGCCAGGCACGATCTCGAACGAGCCTGTTTCGCGATGCTAAGTACACACATGGCCGAAGGGTTCTGTGTGCTGGAACTGTTCGATGGCCCCCACGGACCGCTGAGCGATTACCGCTATATCCTCAGCAACGACGCCTGCCTGCGCCACACCGGCCACGACAAGCAGATGGGGCAGACGGTGCGCGAGCTCATCCCCGACGAAGCCGACGCCTTGGTGCCCCGTTTCGCCGAGGTACTGCGCACTGGGCAGTCGACACATTTCGAGCAACGCCTGAAGATCAGCGACCGTCTGCTCTCCATCTCGGCCCATCGCCTGGGCCGGGCCAGTGACAGGCGCTTGGCCGTGCTGTTTACCGGGGTCCCTGCCAGCCAACAGGCACGAGACCTTCTGTACGAGCAGGCGGAGAAGCGCATGGACAGGGCCGAAACCAACAGCAGATTGCTCGGCGAACTGGTGGACCACAGCCTGGCCAACGTGTTTGCCGCAGACTGTAGTCTGCGCCTGGTGGCGATTAACCGCACGGCCCGGGAAACCTTCGAGCGGCTGCATGGCATTTCACCCAAGGTTGGCGACAATGTCCGGGAGATCCTGGCCGGCCAACCGCAGATCATGGAAAAGTTTCAACCGCTCTGGCCGCGGGTGATCGCCGGCGAGTCATTCATCGAAATGGTCAGCATCGGCCCGCCCGATGCCCCGCGCCACTACGAAATGCGCTACAACCCGTTGCGCGATGCCGAAGGCCAGATATGTGGGGGTTATCTGTTCGCCTACGACATCACCAGTCGCGTGCTGGAGCAGGAGCGCCTAAGCCAGGCCGAGGAGGCCCTTCGCCAATCACAGAAAATGGAAGCCATCGGCCAATTGACCGGTGGCATTGCCCATGACTTCAACAACCTGCTCGGCGGCATCGTCGGCGCGCTGGAGCTGGCAGACAAGCGTATGACGCAGGGCCGTCAGCAGGACAGCAGGCACATGCTCGGCATTGCCCGGCAGAACACCTCGCGCGCCACTGCCCTGGTCCAGCGCCTGCTGGCTTTCGCCCGCCAGCAGGCGCTGGTGCCTCAGCCGGTGGATGCACACCACCTGGTGGCCGACATGCACGACCTGATCCACAGCTCCCTCGACAGACATATCGAGTACGTCGATGCCACGCTCGCCGGCCAATGGCTGGTCTGCGTCGATCCATCACAGCTGGAAAGCACCCTGCTCAATTTGTGCATCAACGCGCGGGACGCCATGACACAGGGTGGCACCTTGCGCATCAGCAGTGCCAATTGCCAGATGGATGCAGCGCAAGCAGCAAGTCTTCAACTTCCCGCAGGGCAGTATCTGCATATACAGGTCGAGGATAACGGCTGCGGCATGACCCAGGAAATCAGCGCGCGTGCCGCCGAACCTTTTTTCACCACCAAGCCCCTGGGGCAAGGCACCGGGTTGGGCCTGTCCATGGCCTACGGCTTCGTACGCCAGTCGGCCGGCCAACTGAGCATCGACAGCGCACCGGGACACGGTACCTGTATTCACCTGTATCTGCCACGCGGGCTGCCAGGCTCAACGCCTCAGGCCGATGACACAGAGCAGATGATCAAACCCTCGAGCACTGGACAGTCGCTCATTCTGCTGGTGGAGGATCAAACGACGTTGCGCCTGGTGATGCGGGAAGTCCTGGAGGAACACGGTTTCCAGGTGCAGGACTACGAGGACGGCCATACGGTCCTGCACGCCCTGGCCGAAGGTATTCGGCCAGACATGCTGGTGGTGGATATCGGGCTGCCGGGAGATCTCGATGGCTACCAGGTCACCAATGCCTGCTGGGCCATCGATGAGCATGTACCTGCCCTGTTCATCACCGGTTACGACGGCGCCATCGACAACAGTCGGATATCAGGCTCGCCGCCAATCGCCCTGCTGCACAAACCCTTCGAACTGACACGACTGACCGCCAAAGTGGAGGAGCTGCTGATCGCCGCGCGAAGCAAGCCCGCGTAGATCCTTGAGCGGTGTGACTGGACAGGCACACCTGCAGGCGATTAGCGTAGCGGACTCCACCTCGACGGATGCCCGAATGCCCTCGCGCGAACTACAGTCCCTGCGCCTGGAAGTTGAACGCCTACGCCAGCGCAACAGCTTGCTGGAGGCCGAACTGGCCACCCCACCCTGGCATGATCCGGACCTGTTTCGTTTTCTCTTCGACACGATGGACGAAGGCTTCTGCGTCATCGAATTCTTCGACGGTCCCCACGGTCCGCTGAGCGACTACGTCCATGTCCTCGCCAACGCCGCCTACGCCCGCCATGCCGGGATTCCCAATGTTGTCGGACAGAAACTGCGAGAGATGGTGCCGGACGAAGCCGACGACTGGGTGGCCCGCTATGGCCAGGTACTACGCACCGGTGAGCCCTTGCAGTTCGAACAGGAACTGGTAGCCACCGGGCGGGTGCTGTCGGTCACCACGTTCCGTATCGAACCTGCCGACAAGCGCCAGGTAGCCGTGCTGTTCAAGGATGTCACCGAACGACGTCGCGCCGAAACCGCGCTGCAACAACTCAACGACCACCTCGAACAGCGAGTCACCACCGCACTGGCTGAGCGCAGCCTGCTCGCCGAGCTGGTCGAGCACAGTGTTGCCCAGGTGCAGGTGGTCGACACCTCGCTGCGTTTTCTCGCGGTCAACGCCCGCGCGGTCGAGGATTTCGACTATCTGTTCGGCCGCAGGATCAAGGCTGGCGACAGTCTGCTGGAACGCCTGGACGGACTCCCCGAGGAGCGCGAACGATCGGTGACACGCTGGCGCAGGGCACTGTCCGGGGAAAGCTATACCGAGGTGATCGAATACGGACGCCGCGGGGACAGGCGTCATTTCGAGCTGCGCTTCACGCCCTTGCGTGACAGCACCGGCGAGATCGTCGGCGCCTACCTGTTCGCCTACGACATCACCCGCCAGGTCAGCGAGCAGAAGCGCCTGCTCGAGACCGAGGAAGCACTGCGCCAGGTACAGAAAATGGAAGCCGTAGGCCAGCTCACCGGCGGCATCGCCCACGACTTCAACAACTTGCTCGGCAGCATACTCGGCGCCCAGGAGTTGATGCGTCAACGGCTGCAGAAGGCCCGCTACGCCGAAGTCCCCCCATTGTTGAACAGCGCCTGTGAGTCCGCGCAACGAGCTGCCACGCTGGTACAGCGCCTGCTGGCATTTTCCCGCCGCCAGACCTTGCTGCCCCAGGCGACTCGCCTGAGCACGCTGGTGGAAGGCATGGAAGACCTGATCAGTCGCAGCGTAGGCCCGGCCATCGCGGTACACAGTGATTTCGAGCAGGAAAGCGGCACGGTATTCATCGATCCACCGCAACTGGAAAGCGCCCTGCTCAACCTGTGCATCAATGCTCGGGACGCCATGCCTGCTGGCGGTCGCATCAGCATCCGCTGCGTCGCGCTGGAGGTGACGCAGGAAACCGCCCAGTCACTGGATCTTCTTCCCGGCCCCTACCTGCGCTTGAGCGTCAACGACACGGGACGGGGAATGCCACCGGAGGTGATCGATCGCGCGCTCGAACCCTTCTTCACCACCAAACCTATGGGACAAAGCACCGGGCTTGGCCTGTCCATGGTCTATGGTTTTGTCCGTCAGTCAGGTGGACAACTGCAGATCAGCTCCCCGCCAGGTGAAGGTACCTGCATCCACCTGTATCTGCCCAGGCATGACACCGTTGCCCAGCTTGCGCCTGCAAAAGCTGGGTCACCGCTGTCGACTCGCAGCCCCGGAAGGCGGGTACTGCTGGTCGAGGACCAGGACGCGTTACGCCTGGTGATCGCCGAAGTGCTCGAGGAACTGGGGCACGAGGTCGAAGGCTACGCCACCGGCCCGGCTGCGCTCGAGGCAGACCAGACGTTCGACCTGCTGATCACCGACATTGGCCTGCCCTGTGGCATGAATGGCCGCCAGGTCGCCCAGGCCATGCGCCAGCGCCACCCTTCGCTGCCGGTGCTGTTCATCACCGGCTACGATGCCAATGCGGTGCTCGAGGATGGCCCCCTACCGCAAAGAACCCGCGTACTGACCAAGCCTTTTGATCTCGAGAAGCTGGTGGATCAGGTTGATCTGTTGCTGCGCGAATACCACTAGTGTCGTGTCTTGGAAATAGGCTGTTCACTTTTGACGGCGTCTTGGCCGCCCGGCCGGCGTTGCCACGCCTCGCCACAGCCCTGCTATGACTCGTCGCGGCGCCTTGCCCAAACACCCAGGCCACTCGCCAAAAGAGAACGTATTTCCGAGGCAGGACACTAGCGCCCGCCACTCAGATCAATGAAGGTGCCGGTCGCGTACGACGCCTTTTCCGACAACAGCCAAAGGATCGCCTCCGCCACCTCTTCAGGTTGGCCGCCGCGTCCCATCGGCAGGCCTGGCTCAAGCTTGCTTACGCGCTCCGGATCGCCGCTAAGGGCATGGAAGCCGGTGTGGATGTAACCCGGCCGCACACCATTGACCCGCACGCCCTCGCCAGCCACTTCCCTGGCCAGGCCCACCGTAAAGGTATCCAGGGCTCCCTTGGAAGCGGCATAGTCGACGTACTCGTTGGGCGAGCCCAGTCGCGCGGCCATCGACGAGACGTTGACGATCGCCCCGCCCTGCCCACCATGGCGGCGAGTCATGCGCAGCAAGGCGTGCTTGGCGCACAGGATCGGGCCGATCACGTTGGTCTTCATCACCTTGAGCAGGCGGAACTCGGACATGTCCTCGACACGGCTCTGCTGGCCAATGGTGCCGGCATTGTTGACCAGGGCGGTAACCGGCCCGAGCTCCTGATCGACGCACTGGAACAATCGCACCACCTCATCCTCGACGCTGGCGTCGGCACGCACGGCGATCGCCTCGGCGCCCAGCGCACGGACCTGCGCCAGCATCGCCTGTGCGGCCTGGTCGTCAGCGTGATAGTTGATGCAGATTCGGTAACCCTGTTGCGCCGCCAGCAACGCGGTGGCGGCGCCGATGCCTCGGCTGGCGCCGGTGATGACGATAACCTTGTCCATGAGTCTGCCAAGTAGCCAGGAAAAGACCTACAAGACTAGGGGAAATGCCATCACTTGAAAACCACGGGCAGGGAATCATGGGTTTCAATGGCCCGCCGAGGCGGGCGCGGCCTTGGCGGTAAAAGGCGGCTTGGCCAGCCACACCAGCAGGATCAAGCCGGCGAACACCCATGTCAGCAAGGTGAAGTAGTCCACCGTCGACATCATGTACGCCTGGCTGTTGAGTATCTGCTCCAGCTTCGCGTAGCTCTGTGCACTGGCCCCGCCCAACTGCTCCAGGGTTTGCCGGGTGGCCGGCTCGAAGTTGCTGATGTGCTCGCTCAGGTAGGCGTGGTGCTGGTCAGCCCGACGGATCCAGATCCAGGTGGTCAACGACGCAGCGAAGCTACCGCCCAGCGTTCGCAAGAAGGTGGCCAGCCCCGATCCGTCGGCAATTTGGTGCGGCGGCAGGTCCGACAGCAGGATGCTCAGGGTCGGCATGAAGAACAGCGCCACGCCAATGCCCATGAACAACTGCACCAGGGCGATGTGCAGGAAGTCCACCTCGTTGGTGAAGCCGGCGCGCATGTAGCAACTGGTGCCGATCGCCAGGAAGGCGATGCCGGCCAGTACGCGCAGGTCGAAGCGATGGGCATACTTGCCGACGAAGGGCGACATGAGCACCGGCAACAGGCCGATCGGTGCCACCGCCAGGCCCGCCCAGGTCGCGGTGTAGCCCATCTGGGTCTGCAGCCATTGCGGGAGGATCAGGTTGATGCCGAAGAATCCCGCGTAGCCGCCTACCAGCACCAGCGTGCCGATGCGGAAGTTACGGTGCACGAACAATCGCAGGTTGACCACCGGGTGGCGGTCGGTCAGTTCCCAGATAACGAACACTGCCAGGAACACCACCGAGACCAGCGTGCCGATCACGATGAACGACGACTCGAACCAGTCCAAGTCGTTGCCCTTGTCCAGCACCACCTGCAACGCGCCGACGCCGACGATCAACGTCAGCAGGCCGATGTAGTCCATCGGCTGGCGGCTGGTGACCACCGGCCGCGTGCGCATCTGCTGGCGTACCACGGCGGCGGCGAACAGCCCGATCGGCACGTTGATGAAGAAGATCCATGGCCAGCTGTAGCTGTCGGTGATCCAGCCGCCGAGGATCGGCCCGGCAATCGGCGCCACCACCGTGACCATCGCCAGCAACGCCAGGGCCATTCCGCGTTTCGCCGGCGGGTACACGGCGATCAGCAGGGTCTGGGTCATCGGGTACAGCGGGCCGGCCACCACGCCCTGGAGCACGCGGAAAAATACCAGTTCGGACATCGACTGGGCGATGCCGCATAGGAACGAGGCCAGCACGAACAGCAGCGTGGCCCAGAGGAACAGCTTCACCTCGCCGAAACGCCGGCTCAGCCAGCCAGTCAGGGGCAAGGCGATGGCGTTGCTCACCGCGAACGAGGTGATCACCCAGGTGCCCTGCTCCGAGCTCACCCCGAGATTGCCGGAAATGGTCGGCAGCGCCACGTTGGCGATGGTGGTGTCGAGCACTTGCATGAAGGTCGCCAGCGACAGGCCGATGGTGGTCAGCAGCAGGCTCGGCGGGGTGAACTGCGCGGGGGCCGCCTGGCTCATCGCTGGGCCGTCTTGCCGGTGGCGCTGTTCTCGTGGATCAGCCGGGCGATCAGGTGGTCGGCCTCGACCAGCTGACGGTCATACACCTGGGTGGTGTAGCTGGCCTGCTGCGGCGGCTGCTGGGCCAGGGCCGGGCCGCTCTGGTCGTGCAGGTCGACCTCGGCGACGGTGGACAGGCCGATGCGCAGCGGATGCGCCTTCAACTGCTCGGGGTCGAGGTGAATTCGCACCGGTACGCGCTGGACGATCTTGATCCAGTTGCCGGTGGCGTTCTGCGCCGGCAACAGGGCGAAGGCGCTGCCGGTCCCCGCGCCGAGGCTGTCGACGGTGCCGGTGTACCTGACCTCGCTGCCGTACAAGTCGGCGGTGATCTCCACCGACTGGCCGATGCGCATGTCGCGCAGTTGGGTTTCCTTGAAGTTGGCGTCGATCCACACCTCGTCCAGCGGGATCACCGCCATGGTCGCGGTCCCCGGCTGCAGGCGCTGGCCCAGTTGCACGGTACGTTTGGCGACATAACCGGTGACCGGCGCCACCAGCGTGGTGCGGGCATGATCCAGATAGGCTTGGCGCAGGTCGGCGGCGGCGGCCATCACTTCCGGATGCGAGGACACCACGGTGTCGTCGACCAGCGCGGTGCTGGTGTTGAGTTGCTGGCGGGCGCTGTTGACGGCGGCCTGGGCCACGGTCAGGTCGTCGCGGGAGTGGGCGACTTCCTCGGCGGCGATGGCACCGCTGTCGGCCAGTACCTTGCGCCGGTTGTAGTCCTGCTGGGCTTTCTGCAGCTCGGCCTGGCGGGTCTGCAGTTGCGCCTTGAGCGAGTCGACGTTGCTGTACAGCCCGCGTACCTGGCGCACGGTGCGCGCCAGCTTGGCCTCGGCGGACTGCAGGGCAACTTCGCTGTCGGCCGGGTCGAACTGCAGCAGCACCTGGCCGGCATGCACCAGGTCACCGTCATCGGCGCCGATGCTGGTGACGGTACCGGACACCAGCGGGGTGATTTCCACGACGTTGCCGTTGACGTAGGCGTCGTCGGTGCTTTCGTGCCAGCGCCCGACCAAGCTGTACCAGGCCCAGGTGCCGGCACCGGCGAGGACCAGTATCAGCAGCAGGGCGAGCAGCCAGATCTTGCGCTTGCGCGTGTTGTCAGGCGCGGGGGCCGGGGTAGAGGTGTCAGCGGGAGTGGCCATGACAGTACCTTGGAAGATGCGTGACAGGGATCAACGATCGCCGAAGCGGCGGATCGTCAAGGGGTCGCCGGCGTTGAGCAGGACCTTGGCGAGCAGTTGCTCGAGGGTCTTGAGTTCTTCGGGTTGCAGCACGCCGACCAGTTCGTTCATTGCCGCCGCGCCAACCAGGGGCAGGCGGTCGGCCAGGCGCTGGCCATCGGCGGTCAGGGCCAGGCGAACCTGGCGGCGGTCGTCGGGGCAGCGGTTACGCAGGATCAGGCCCTTTTGCTCGAGGCGGTCGAGCATGCGGGTCATCGAGCCGCTGTCCAGGCCCAGGTAGCGGCACAGTTCGGCCGGGGTATCTACCTGGTACTGGGTTACGATGATCAGCACCTTGAACTGGGCGGCGGTGACACCGTCGGCTTCGAGGTGCCAGTCGAGGATGCGGTCCTTGAGGAGCGCTGCGCGGCCGAGCAGCATGCCTATGGCGCAGGTCTGGAAGTTTTCCGGGGTGAAATGGGACATCGGGGTCTGCTCGGGTAATTGTGTGAAAATATTACTGCTTAGGCAGTGAATGTCAAAGCTTTGATTAGGGGGCTAAAGAAAATTTAATCGGGTTCGGGTTCGGGTTCGGGTTCGGGTTCGGGTTCGGGTTCGGGTTCGGGTTCGGGTTCGGGTTCGGGTTCGGGTTCGGGTTCGGGTTCGGGTTCGGGTTTCAGGGTGTGGGTTTTGAATTTTTTTGTGCGCATTCGTAGACGATATCGACATTTAGTCACCTTTCCGCCCTTACGGCGGGTTACTTAATGAGATGGTCACCCCGGCACCCTGCGAGGCGTACGCTTTCGCAGGGTGCTTTTACTTCGGAGAC
>NZ_JBLIYT010000025.1:0-35887 GCF_057480795.1 Pseudomonas sp. P110(2024) | reverse complement strand
GGCCGGAGTGAGGGGACCCCGTAGCGAAGCGTAGGGGCCGGATGAATGAGCGCGCGGTTTTGCTTACTTTTGCCAAGACAAAAGTAAGTCGCCGCAAGGCGAAACAGCGATATAAGCGTCGACGCTGCCAATGAATGCGCGCACAACCTTCAAACAACATAAAACCAAAAACCAAAAACCAAAAACCAAAAACTAACAACTAACAACCAACAACCAACAACCAACAACCAACAACTAACAGAACATTCCAAAAACTTTACTCAACCACCAAATCCCGCCCAACATCCCACCCTCCCCCAAGCGCCGCAATCAACTGCACACTCGCCACCAACCGCCCCTGCAACAACGTCAACACACTCCGCTCGTTGCTAAGCGCCGTCGTCTGCACATTGACCACATCCAGATACCCGATCAACCCCGCCTTGTACTGGTTCTCGGTCAACCGCAACGACTCCCGCGCCGCGTCCAGCGCCTCCTGCCGCACCACCGCCTCGTCCCCGTACACCTTGAGCTGCACCAGATAGTTCTCGACCTCCTTGAACCCGTCGAGCACCGTCTGCCGATACTGCGCCACGGTCTGGTCGTACACCGCCACCGTCCGGTCAACCTCGGCACTGCGCTTGCCGGCGTCGAACAGCGTCAGCGCCAGCTGCGGCCCGACCGACCAGTAACGGTTGGGCAACTCGATCCAGTTGTTGAAACTACTGCTGGAATACCCCCCGTTCATGCTCAAGGACAGATCCGGGAAATACGCCGCCCGCGACACACCGATATTCGAGTTGGCCGCCATGACCTTGCGCTCGGCCGAGGCGATGTCGGGACGCCGCTCGAGCAGCTGCGACGGCAGCGACAGCGGCACCTGCGGCAACGCCGGAATATCATCGCTCGCCGCCAGGGCAAAGTCGGCCGGCGCCTTGCCCATCAGCACGGCGATGGCGTTCTCGTACTGCGCCCGCTGCCAGGCCAGGTCGATCAGGTCGGCCTGGGTGCTCTTGAGCTGGGTACGCGCCTGGGCCACGGCATCCGGCCCGGCAACCCCGGCGCGGTACTGGTTCTCGTTCATCTTCAGCGACCGCTCATAGGCCGCCACGGTGGCCTCGAGCAGGCGCTTCTGCGCGTCGATCACTCGCAGTTGCAGGTAGTTCTGAACCAGTTCCGACTGCTGACTCAGGCGAATGGCCGCCATATCGGCCAGGCTGGCCTCGGCGCTGGACTCGTTGGCGTTCATGGTTTCACGCAACTTGCCCCACAAGTCGATCTCCCAGCTCACCCCGAGCTGCGCGTTGTAGGTATCGCGGATGCCGCTGCTGTTGTTCGACAGGCTGGAGCTGGAACTACCGGTGCCCTGGGCCGAACGGTTCTTGCTGGTGGTCAGGTTCAGCGAAGGGAACAGCGAGGCACGGCTACTGCGCACCAGCGCCTGGGCCTGACGGTACTGCGCCTCGTACTGTGCCACGGTCTGGTTGCTGCGGTTGAGCTCCTCAACCAGGGCGTCGAGCTGCTTGTCGCCATAGATCTCCCACCACGCCCCCCGAGCGATGGCATCAGACGGATTGGCCTGGGTCCAGCCCTCGGCCTGCTTGAACTGTGCCGGGGTACTGACCTCGGGGCGGTGGTAGTCCGGGCTCAGGGTACAGGCGCTGAGCATGGCCACGCACAACCCGGCGCTGACCAGGCGCGAGCCGCGTCCCTGGGTCAGCAGCTTGAGGGCACGGTGGATTCGGGTGTGGGCAAAGTTCATAGCGGGTTATCCAGGGCAGCGTCGGTGCGCACGCCGCGCCAGCGGTTGAACCGGTGGCGCAGGCGATCAAGGTACAGGTAAACCACAGGTGTGGTGTAAAGGGTGAGGATCTGGCTGAACACCAGGCCGCCGATGATGGTCAGGCCCAGGGGCTGGCGCATCTCGGCGCCCTCGGCGCGGCTGAGCAGCAGCGGCAGCGCGCCGAGGATCGCGGCCAGGGTGGTCATCAGGATCGGCCGTAGGCGCAGCAGGCAAGCGCGGCGGATCGACTCCTCCGGCGACAGGCCTTCATGGCGCTCCAGCTGCAGGGCCAGGTCGATCATCAAGATGGCGTTCTTCTTCACCACGCCGATCAGCAGGAACAGCCCCAGCAACGAGATCAGGCTGAACTCGCCACCGGTCAGGTACAGCGCCAGCAACGCGCCGACCCCGGCCGAGGGCAGCGTGGAAAGGATCGTCAGTGGGTGGATGTAGCTCTCGTAGAGGATGCCGAGCACCAAGTACACCAGCACCAGGGCGCCAAGGATCATCAGCGGCTGGCCTTCGGTGGTCTTGGTGAAGGCGTCGGCGTCGCCGCCGAGCTTGGCGATCACCGACTCGGGCAGGCCGAGCTTGGCCACCGCGCGCTCCAGCGCGGCCATGGCCTGGTCGGGGCTGTAGCCTTCGGCGACATCGAACGAGATGTCCTCGGAGGCGAACTGCCCTTCGTGGCTGACGCGGTCGTTGGCCAGGCTGTTCTCGTAGCGGGCGAAGGTGGACAGCGGCACCCGGGCGCCGTCGGCGGTGATCACCTGCACCTGCTCCAGGGTGCTTGGGTCCCAGGCGTATTTCGGGTTGATCTCCAATACCACCTGGTACTGGTTGAGGCTGTCGTAGATGGTCGAGATCTGCCGCTGGCTGTAGGCGTTGTTCAGCACCGCGGTGACCATGTCCATGTCGATGCCCAGGCGCTTGGCCTGGTCACGGTCGACCACCAGGGTCACCTGCTGGGTGCCGGCGCCGTCGCGGGCGTCGATGGCGGTCAGCTCGGGCAGCTTGCGCAGCTCGGCGGCCACCTTCGGGAACCACTCGCGCAGGGCGGCCAGATCGCCGCTCTGCAGGGTGTAGAGGTACTGCGAGGTGCTCTGGTCGCGGCCGCCGCCGCCCAGTTGCAGGTCCTGGTCGGCCATCAGGTACAGGCGCCCACCAGGGATCTTCGGCAGGTCCTTGCGCAGGCGGTCGATCACCTTCTGCGCGTTCTCCTTGCGCTCGGCGATCGGCTTCAGGCGCACCAGCACGAAGGCGTTGTTGGTGCCGCTGTTGCCGCCGATGAAACCGGCGACGCTCTCCACCGCCGGGTCCTTGAGCAAGGCGCGGCGGTAGATCTCCATCTTCGGCTGCATCACGGTGAACGACAGGCCGTCATCGCCACGGATGAAGCCTTGCAGCTGGCCGGTGTCCTGCTGCGGCATCAGGGTCTTGGGCACTACCACGTACAGGGCGATATTCAGGCCGATGGTGGCCAGCAGGCTGAGCAGGGTCAGGCGCTTGTGCCGCAGCGCCCAGCCCAGGCTCTTGTCGTAGCCGGCGACCATGCGCTGGTGAATGTGGTCGCTCCAACGCTGCAGGCGAGTCTGCTGCTGCGGGCCATGGACCTTGAGCCAGCGCGAGCAGAGCATCGGCGTCAGTGTCAGCGACACCACCAGCGACACGACAATCGCCGCGGCCAGGGTGATCGAGAACTCCTTGAACAGCCCGCGCACGATGCCGCCCATGAACAGGATGGAGACGAACACCGCCACCAGCGAGACGTTCATCGACAGCAGGGTGAACCCCACCTCCTGCGCGCCCTTGTAGGCGGCGCGCATGGGGTTTTCGCCGTTCTCGATATGCCGCGAAATGTTCTCCAGTACCACGATGGCGTCGTCCACCACCAAGCCGGTGGCGAGGATCAGCGCCATCAGCGACAGGTTGTTCAGCGAGAACCCGCACAGGTACATGACCGCGAAGGTGCCCACCAGCGAAACCGGCACCGCCAAGCTCGGGATCAGCGAGGCACGCAGGTTGCCGAGGAACAGGTAAACCACCAGGATCACCAGTACCACGGCGATCAGCAAGGTGTGCTCGGCCTCCTTGAGGGTGGCCTTGATCACCGGCGAGCGGTCCATGGCCACATTGAGCTTGACGCTGGCCGGCAGGAGCGACTGCAAGGCCGGCAACTCGGCCTTGATCTGCTCGACGGTCTGGATGATGTTGGCGTTGGTCTGGCGGTTGACCACCAGCAGCACCGCGCTCTCGTCGTTGAAGAATCCGCTGTTATAGCGGTTCTCCACGCCATCGCTGACCTTGGCCACATCGGACAGGCGCAGGATCGCGCCGTTCTGCTGGCGGATCACCAGCGGCTTGTAGTCCTCGGCGGTTTCCAACTGATCATTGGCGCGCACCTGCCAGTTGCGTTCGCGGTCTTCGACGAAGCCCATGGGCCGGCGTTGGTTGGCGTTGGCCACCGCATTGCGCACGTCGTCCAGCGACAGGCCGTACTGGTTGAGCAGCTGCGGTTCGAGCTCGATGCGCACCGCCGGCAGCGAGCTGCCGCCGATCTGTACCTCCCCTACTCCGCTGACCTGCGCCAGGCTCTGGGAGAGGATGGTGTCGGCCAGGTCATAGAGCTTGCCCTTGGACAGCACGTCCGAGGTCAGCGACAGCACCATGATCGGCGCCTGGGACGGGTTGATCTTCTTGTAGGTGGGCATGCTGCGCATGCCGCTGGGCAGCAGGTTGCGGGTGGCGTTGATCGCCGCCTGCACCTCACGCGCCGCGCCGTCTATGTCGCGGCCCAGCTCGAAGCCGATGATCACCCGGGTCGAGCCCTGGTTGGAGCTGCTGGTCAGCGTGGTGACGCCGGCAATGGCGCCGAGCTTACGCTCCAGCGGCGTGGCCACGGTGGAGGCCATGACCTCAGGGCTGGCGCCGGGCAGGCTGGCCTGCACCACAATTACCGGGAAGTCCATCTGCGGCAGCGGCGACACCGGCAGCAGGCCGAAACTCACACCACCCAGCAACATGATCGCCAGGCTCAGCAGCATGGTGGCTACCGGCCGTCGAATGAAGGGTCCGGACAGGTTCATGCTTCAGCCTGCCGCGCATCGTCAGCCGGGCGCCAGCGACGCGCCAGGCGGTCGAAGTACAGGTAGATGACCGGCGTGGTGAACAAGGTCAGCACTTGGCTGACCAACAGGCCGCCGACCATCACCAGGCCCAGCGGCTGGCGCAGCTCGGCGCCGGAACCGGTGGCGAGCATCAGCGGTACGGCGCCGAACAGCGCGGCCAGGGTGGTCATCAGGATCGGCCGGAAGCGCAGCAGCGCCGCCTGATAGATCGCGTCACGCGGGCTCATGCCCTGGTGTCGCTCAGCCTCCAGGGCGAAGTCGATCATCATGATCGCGTTCTTCTTGACGATGCCGATCAGCAGGATGATGCCGATGATCGCGATCATGCCCAGGTCGTTGCCGCTCAGCAGGAGCGCCAACAAGGCCCCCACCGCCGCCGACGGCAGCGTGGAAAGGATGGTCACCGGGTGGATGTAGCTCTCGTAAAGCACGCCCAGCACGATGTACATGGTCACCACCGCGGCCAGGATCAGCAGCAAGGTGCTCGACAGCGAGGCCTGGAACGCCTCGGCGGCGCCCTGGAAGCGGGTCTGCACGCCGATCGGCATGCCGATGTCCTGCTGCACCTGCTCGATCACCTTGACCGCCTCGCCCAGGGAGGCGCCATGGGCCAGGTTGAACGACATCATCACCGCCGGGAACTGGCCGATGTGCGAGATGGCCAGCTGGGCCTGGCGCTGCTCGATGCGCGCCAGGGCCGACAGGCGCACCTGGCCGCCGTCGGTGGCCTTGACGTGGATCGACTCCAGGGCCTGCGGGCCGAGGCTGGCGGCAGTCTGCGACTGCAGCACCACGCGGTACTGGCTGGCCTGGGTGTAGATGGTCGAGATCTGCCGCTGGCCGAAGGCGTCGTACAGCGCGTTGGTGATCTGCGCCACAGTGATGCCCAGACGACTGGCCATGTCGCGGTCGATCACCAGGAATACCTGCAGGCCCTGGTCCTGCAGGTCGCTGGCCACATCCTGCAGCTCGGGGCGGTCCTTGAGCGCCTGCACCAGCTTGCCGCTCCACTCGGCGAGCATGTCGGCATCCGGCGAGCTCAGGCTGAACTGGTACTGGGTGCGGCTGACCCGGTCCTCGATGCTCAGGTCCTGCACCGGCTGCATGAACAGGCGGATGCCGACCAGCTTGTCGAGCTGTGGCTGCAGGCGGTTGATCACCTCGGAGGCGGTGACGTCGCGCTCGCCGTGGGGCTTGAGGTTGATCAGCAGGCGGCCGCTGTTGAGGGTGGCATTGTCGCCATCCACGCCGATGTAGGAAGACAGGCTCTGCACCGCCGGATCCTGCAGGATCACCTTGGCCAGGGATTGTTGGCGCTCGCTCATGGCGGCGAACGAGGTCGATTGCGGCGCTTCGGAAATACCCTGGATGACCCCGGTGTCCTGGGCCGGGAAGAAGCCCTTGGGCACCATCATGTACAGCACCACGGTCAGCGCCAGGGTGGCAACGGCCACCAGCAGGGTTAGCGGCTGGCGCTGCAACACCCAGGTCAGGGCGGTGCCGTAGTGCTTGATCAGCCAGTCGATCCAGGCACCGCTGGCGCGGTAGAAGCGGCTTTGTTCCTCTTCCTTGGGCTCGCGCTTGAGCAGGCGCGCGCACATCATCGGCGTCAGGGTCAGCGACACCACCAGGGAAATCAGGATGGCCACCGCCAGGGTGATGGCGAACTCACGGAACAAGCGCCCGACCACATCGGCCATGAACAACAGCGGAATCAGCACGGCGATCAACGAGAAGGTCAGCGAGATCAGGGTGAAGCCGATCTGCTTCGCGCCCTTGAGCGCGGCCTGCATGGGTGTTTCGCCCTCCTCGATGTGCCGGGAGATGTTCTCCAGCATGACGATGGCATCGTCCACCACGAAGCCGGTGGCGATGGTCAGGGCCATCAAGGTGAGGTTGTTGACCGAGAAACCGGCCAGGTACATCACCCCGAAGGTGCCGATAAGCGACAGCGGAACGGCGATGGAGGGAATGATGGTGGCGCTGAAACGGCGCAGGAAAACGAAGGTGACCATCACCACCAGGGCGATGGCGAACAGCAGCTCGTGCTGCACATCGCGCACGGCGGCGCGGATGGTCTGGGTGCGGTCGGTGAGCACGCTGACATCCAGGCCCGCCGGCAGATTGTCGGTGATTGACGGCAGCAGTTCCTTGATCCGGTCGACGACCTCGATGACGTTGGCACCGGGCTGGCGCTGGATATTCAGCAGCACCGCCTCGTTCTGGTTGGCCCAGGCGGCCAGGCGTTCGTTCTCGGCGCCGTCGACGATCTCGGCGACGTCCTTCAGGCGCAGTGGCGCGCCATTGCTGTACTTGAGGATGAGGTTGGCGTATTCCTCGGGGGAGCGCAGCTGGTCGTTGGCGTCGAGCATCGACACCCGGGTCGGGCCGTCGAAGTTGCCCTTGGGCTGGTTGACGTTGGAGGCGCCGATCAGGGTGCGCACGTCGTCCAGGTTGAGACCGTTAGCGGCCAGGGCGTCGACGTTGACCTTGATCCGCACAGCTTGGCGCTGCCCGCCGGCGATGCTGACCATGCCGACGCCGCTGATCTGAGCGATCTTCTGCGCCACGCGGGTGTCGACCAGGTCATTGAGCTTGGGCAGCGGCATGGTCTTCGAGGAAATGGCCAGGGTCAGCACTGGCGTGTCGGCCGGGTTGACCTTGTTGTACACCGGCGGCGCCGGCAGGTCGTTGGGCAGCAGGTTGCTGGCGGCGTTGATCGCGGCCTGCACCTGCTGCTCGGCGACATCCATGTTCATGTCGAGGTTGAAGCGCAGGGTCAGCACCGAGGCGCCGCCGGAGCTGGTGGAGGCCATCTGTTCCAGGCCCGGCATCTGCCCGAACTGGCGTTCCAGCGGCGCGGTGACGGCGCTGGTCATGACCTGCGGGCTGGCGCCAGGGTACAGGGTCATGACGCGGATGGTCGGGTAGTCGACCTGAGGCAAGGCCGCCACCGGCAGCAGCTTGTAGGCGATCAGGCCGGCCAGGACGATGGCCAGCATGCTCAGCGTGGTGGCGACCGGCCGCAGGATGAACAGGCGCGAGAGGTTCATGCGCCCGCCTTGGTGCCTGGTTCACCGGTCTGGGCCGAGCCCTTGGCGCCCTGCCCCTGCAGGTGCTGGCCGGGGGTGGTCGGAACCTGGGAGCTGTCCTCGACCACATCGACCTTGGTGCCTTCGCGCAGGCGGTCAGTGCCTTCCAGCACCAGGCGCTCGCCGGCGGCCAGGCCCTCGACGATCACCGTGTTCTCGCCATCGCTGGCGCCGACCTTGAGCTTGCGCACGTTGATGGTGTTCTCGGCGTTGACCACATAGGCGAAGGTGCCGTCGTTGCCAAACTGGATCGCCGCTGCCGGTGCCAGCACCACCTGCTTGAGGGTGTCGGCCAGCAAGCGCACGTTGACAAACTGGTTGGGGAACAGCGCGTGGTCGGTGTTCTGGAAGGTGCCCTTGAACTTCAGGGTGCCGGTGGCGACGTCGATCTGGTTGTCGAGGCTGCCCAGCACACCGGTGGACTGCAGCTTCTGATCGCCCCGGTCCCAGGCCTCGACCGGCAGGCTGGCGCCGCTGCGGTAGCGAGCCAGCACGGTGTCGAGCTGGGTTTCCGGCAGGGTGAAGGCAACGCTGATCGGCTGGGTCTGGGTGATGATCACCAGCGCCGTGGTGTCGTTGGCCGCCACCAGGTTGCCCAGGTCCAGCTGGCGCAGGCCCACGCGGCCGCTGATCGGTGCGCGGATCTGGGTGAACTCGAGATTCAGGCGTGCCTCGTTGACCTGGGCCTGGTTGGTCTTGACCAGCCCCTGAAACTGACCGACCTGAGCTTCGGCGGTGTCCAGGGTCTGCTTGGCGATGCTGTCCTCGGCGTACAGGCCTTTATAGCGGGCCAGGTCGACCTGGGCATTCTTCAACTGCGCCTGATTCTGCGCCAGGGCGCCCTCGGCCTGCTGCAAGGCGATGCGATAGGAACGTGGGTCGATCTCGGCCAGCAGATCGCCGGCCTTGACCTGCTGGCCCTCCTTGAAGTGGACCTTGACCAGCTCGCCGGCCACCCGGCTGCGCACGTTGACCGTGTTGGTCGCGGTCACGGTGCCGAGGGCCTTGTAATAAAGCGGGAAGTCTCCGACCCGCACCGGCTCGACCCGCACCGGGACCGCCTCGGTGGAGGCGCCGAAGCCCGGCCGCCCGCCCATGCCCAGGCCCTTGCCCGGACGGTGCCCGCCGCCTTCCTTGTGGACGGTCGCCGCGGGCCACAGCCACCAGGCCAGCAGGGCCACCAGCAGCAGGATCAGCAGGCCGAACAGCCAGCGACGAGGGGAACGGGAATTGGAGGCTTGCATGGGTCGAACGAACCTTGTTCAGAGAAAGACGGCGTGGAGAGCGTGAACGATAAGCACTGGCATCGTTTTAGCAAAGGGGCTTTACCAGTGCTTTACCTTCGGCTGACGTTGGCAAAGGGGTGAACTTTAAATGAAAACGGCCTGGAACTGGGTCCAGGCCGTTACCGGGTGTTACCTGGTTCGCCGGCAAGCCGGCGAACACTTACTTCAAGACAGCCAGCGCCGCCTCGTAGTTCGGCTCGTCGGCGATTTCGCCCACCAGCTCGCTGTGCAGCACCTTGTCGTTTTCATCCAGCACCACCACGGCACGGGCGGCCAGGCCGGCCAGCGGGCCATCAGCGATGGCGACGCCGTAGTTTTCCAGGAACTCGCGGCCACGCAGGGTCGACAGGTTCTTCACGTTCTCCAGGCCTTCGGCGCCGCAGAAGCGCGCCTGGGCGAACGGCAGGTCGGCAGAGATGCACAGCACCACGGTGTTGGCCACGTCATTGGCCTGGGCGTTGAACTTGCGCACCGAGGTGGCGCAGGTCGGGGTGTCGACGCTCGGGAAGATGTTCAGCACCTTGCGCTTGCCGGCGAAGTCGGCCAGCGACTTGTTCGACAGATCGCCAGCGACCAGGGAGAAGGCAGGTGCCGCGGCGCCTTGCTTCGGCAGTTCACCGCTGACCTGAACCGGGTTGCCTTTGAGAGTCACTTGAGCCATGACGGAAATCCTTATACGGGGGGTTGAAAAGGATTCAGAGTTAACCATGAAGGGGCGCAAGTGCCTATGGGTAAAGATGAAATTGCCCTACGATCGGGCAATTCCTGTAGACAAACGCCCGGGTGACTGACGTCGACCCGGGCGTTCTTCCTACGGGACAGGGGCTCAGGCCAGCAGGCCGTACACCACTGAGGTCAGGGCCACCAGGCCGACGACCACCACGAACAGGTTGGACAGCGCGCCGCTGTACTTGCGCATCGATGGCACGCGGCGGATGGCGTACATCGGCATCAGGAACAGCAACACGGCGATGATCGGGCCGCCGAGGGATTCGATCATGCCGAGGATGCTCGGGTTGAGGGTGGCGACGATCCAGCACACCACCAGCATCAGCGCGGCGACGATACGGTCCAGGGCCTTGGCGCCCGGGCGCATGCCGGCCTTGACGATCATGCCCTTGAGGCCCTCGCTGGCACCGATATAGTGGCCCAGGAACGACTTGGCAATGGCAATGAAGGCGATCAAGGGCGCGGCGAAGGCGATGGCCGGCTGCTCGAAGTGGTTGGCCAGGTACGACAGGATCGACAGGTTCTGCGCCTTGGCCTCGGCCAGCTGGGCGCTGCTCAGGGTCAGCACGCAGCTGAACACGAAGAACAGCACCATCAGCACCATCAGCAGGTGCGCGCGACGCAGGATCTGGCCGCTGCGCTCATCGGCATTCTCGCCGTAGCGGCGCTTCTGGTCGACGGCGAAGGCCGAGATGATCGGCGAATGGTTGAACGAGAACACCATCACCGGGATCGCCAGCCACACGGTGTGCAGGAAGGCCGAGCCCGACGGCACCTGGGCGGCGGTGTCGAGGATGCCGCCGTTCCAGTGCGGCACCAGGTACAGGGCCAGCAGCGCCAGGGCAACGATGAATGGGTAAACCAGCAGGCTCATGACCTTGACCGTGGCCTGCTCGCCGCAGCGCACGATGGCCAAGAGGCCCAGGATCAGCACAAACGACAGGATCGCCCGCGGTGGCGGCGCGATGTGCAGTTGGTGCTCCATGAAGCTGCTGACGGTGTTGGTCAGCGCCACGCTGTAGATCAGCAGGATCGGGAAGATGGCGAAGAAGTACAGGACGGTGATCAGCGCGCCGGCGGTGATGCCGAAATGCTCCTCGACCACCTCGGTGATGTCGCCGCCCTTGCTGCCGGAAAGCACGAAGCGGGTCAACCCGCGGTGGGCGAAATAGGTCATGGGGAAGGCCAGCAAGGCCAGCACCAGCAGCGGCCAGAAACCGCCAAGGCCGGCGTTGATGGGCAGGAACAGGGTTCCGGCGCCGATGGCCGTGCCGAAGAGGCCCAGCATCCAGGTGGTGTCTTGACGCGACCAGCTGCCGAGGGTGGCGGGGGTCGATTCTACAAAGCGTTGTTCAACGCTTGGGGCCTGCTCATTCATTCCGGGTGAAGCTCCACTCGCAAGACTGCAACAGGCTGAGAATGGCGAAATAGACGATTCGCCCAACTCAACCGGGGAAGAGGGGCGCGATTGTGCATGCAAAGGTTGCACTTGGGGAAGCCCCGCCCGAGGGACGGTTGCACTTGTCTTTACAAGCGGGTTGTGCTGGAGGGGGCTGCTTGGCAGCCCCTGGCAGATTACCGCTGCACGGCGGCAAACGCCTCGGCCACCTGGCGCAGGTTGGCCGGACGCAGGCCGGACATGCATACCCGGCCGCTGTCGATCAGGTAAACACCGAACTCGTCACGCAGCCGACGCACTTGCTCCACGCTGAAGCCGGTGTAGCTGAACATGCCGCGCTGGCGCAGGAAGAACTGGAAGTCCTGGCCCGGCAGCAGCTCGCCGAGCAAGTCGACCAAACCTTGGCGCATGTCGAGGATACGCTTGCGCATCACCTCCACTTCCGCTGCCCACTGAGCGTTCAGCGCGGTATCGCCAAGCACCCCGGCCACCAGCTGGGCGCCGAACGCGGGCGGGCTGGAGTAGTTGCGGCGCACGGTGGCCTTGAGCTGGCCGAGCACACTGGAGGCGGTGGCGGCATCGTCGCAGACCACCGACAGTCCCCCTACCCGCTCGCCGTACAGCGAGAAGATCTTCGAGAACGAGTTGCTGACCAGGCACGGCACGCCGGCACGGGCCATCTCACGGATGGCGTAGGCGTCTTCCACCAGGCCTTCACCGAAGCCCTGGTAGGCGATGTCGAGGAACGGAATCAACTGGCGCGCCTTGACCACTTCGACCACCTGCTGCCACTGCGGCTGGTTTAGGTCGACGCCGGTGGGGTTGTGGCAGCACGGGTGCAGCAGGACGATGCTGTTCGCCGGCAGGGTCTGCAGGGTCGCCAGCATACCGGCGAAATCGACGCCACGGCTGGCGCTGTCGAAGTACGGGTAGCTGTGCACCTTGAAGCCCGCGCCTTCGAAGATCGCCCGGTGGTTGTCCCAGGTGGGGTTGCTCACCCACACCTCGGAGCTCGGGAAGTAGCGCTTGAGGAAGTCGGCACCGACTTTCAGCGCGCCCGAGCCGCCGACGGTCTGCACGGTGGCCACGCGGCCATCGCTCACGGCCGGGTGATCTGCGCCGAACAGCAGCGCCTGGATCGCCTGGCGGTAGGCAGCCAGACCTTCCATCGGCAGGTACAGCGAGGCTTCGTGGGCCTGGCCGGCCAGGCGCTTCTCCACCTCGCCCACCGCCGCCAGCTGCGGCACCACGCCAGCTTCGTCGTAGTACAGGCCGATACTCAGGTTGACCTTGTCGGCGCGCGGGTCGGCCTTGAAGGTTTCCATCAACGAGAGGATCGGGTCGCCGGCATAGGCATCGACATGTTTGAACACAGCGTGCAGCTCCTTGGAAATCAGGACAGTTCAGGGAAGGCTCCAGCGAGGATACCCGCAGTGGGGCGTGAGGAACATCACCGATGTGCAAGGAGTCGATGCAGGGGTGCAAGAGCGAGCTTTACGACGCAAAGACATTTCCCACATCAATTCCGGAAACGGATGAATGGGCACCCTCTGCATCGGCCTGCCATTGTCCCGCTCACACGAATTACATGTATAAAAAAAGAGGGATTGATGCAGCCGGACAGGACGTACCAAGTCATTGCCCATCATGGAATTACCTTCGATATCAGCGAGTTCACCGTCCAGCCAGGTGAGCACTGCCAATTGCGCAAGTTGGCCTTAACCTTCGTGCACAAAGGGCATTACCAAATCGTGGAGGCCGTGGCCCAACTCTATGACCGCATGCTCGCAGGCAATCTGCCATGCCAGATGAAAGTTGCAGTATCACGCCCACTCACACGTCAGCAGGGGGACGTGCTGAATGATCAACGGAGCGATGTGCTCACCCTGGTCGGAGCAGCAGTGGGTAAAGCGGCAGGAACTCCCGTTGTCGGAATCGCGGGTACGATGGCCGCTGGATTAGTGGCCTCCGCTGCAGGATTTGCAGCCTCGAGGCTGGCAAAGGGAGCAATACCACCATTTCATGCCGGCGATGTTTTGGTATCGCTTCAAGCCCAGGTCAACGGGGGAATTGGCCCTCAACGTAGCGCGCTGCTGCTGATTCTCTGAGGACGGGTATACACAATGTCCTATATCTACCTGACTCTGTTTACTGCACTGACAGGCTGGTTCCTCGACTGGATCTGCAAGCCGATTCTGGTGCGCAGATGGCTCTACCTGGTTTTCCAGATCACAGGCATCACCGCTTGCACCCAACTCGGTGCCCAGGAGGTTCTTTACTGGGATGGAGGGGCATGGGGCCTGTTCTTTTCACTCGCCGGATTTCCTCTGCTGTTCGAACGCTCGAGCTGGTATGAGCGAAACCGATAGAGGAGGCATTCATGACCATGCTTTACCTGCTGATCTATCTGCCGGTCGCAATCCTTCTCTTCGACTGGCTTTGCAGGTCAGTACTGCTTCGCAGAATCCTGTGCATCGTCTTCATGGTGGCGGGCATCAGCACTTGTTCACTGCTGGGGCAACGCGAGTTCATGAATCTCGATGGTGGGCAATGGGCTCTATTCTTCGTCGTGCTCGGCACGACCCTGCTGTTTGATCGCTCGCACTTGATCGTGATCGGGATTGGGGAGCTGCGCCCCGTCCCGATCCGGATGGGGCCAATTCAGCCCGCCAACCCCCGCAACTCCCCCCACTCCCGCTCACTCAACGCCACCCCTTCCCGCCCGGCCACTTCACGCTCGCGATAACGCCGCTCGCCCGGCATCCGCGTCAACCCGGCTGCCTGCATCTGCTCCACCAGTTCGCGGCTGCGCAGCGCAAAGCGCTCGCCCTCGGCCTTGCTCGGGTCGATCACGATGATCAACTGCCCGGTCCAGGGGGTCTTGGCTCCAGGGTGGCCCGACCAATCGAACTCCCAGGAGAAATTGCCGCCCGTCAGCGCCGCCGCCAGCAGCTCGACCATCATCGACAGCGCCGAGCCCTTGTGCCCGCCGAACGGCAGCAAGGCGCCGCCCTCGAGAATCGCCTTGGGGTCGGTACTCGGCTGGCCCTCGGCATCCACGCCCATGCCTGGCGGCAGTCGCTCGCCCGCCCGCGCGGCGATCTGCACATCACCATGGGCCATGGCGCTGGTGGCCATGTCGAAGACGATCGGATCATGCCCGGCGCAAGGCGCGGCAAAAGCAATGGGGTTGGTGCCGAACAGCGGCTTGCGCGCACCGTGTGGCACCACGCAGGTCATGCTGTTGACCACGCTCAGGGCCACCAGGCCTTCGTCGGCGAACGGCTCGACATCCGGCCACAGCGCGGCGAAATGGTGCGAGTTGTGGATCGCCAGCACCGCGATGCCGGCCGTGCGGGCCTTCTCCACCAGCAGCGGGCGGGCCGCGGCCAACGCCGGCTGGGCAAAGCCACCCTTGGCATCGACACGCAAATAGGCCGGCGCAAGGTCAGTCACCTGAGGCTCGGCGCGACCATCGACCCAACCGCTGGCCAGGGTCGAGACATAACCGGGAATACGGAACACCCCATGGCTGTGGGCACCATCACGCTGGGCACTGGCGCAGTTGTGGGCAAGCACGGCGGCCACCGCCGCGCTGCAGCCATGTCGCTCGAAGATCGACTGCAGCAACGCCCGCAGTTCGTTAAAAGGCACGCGCACGACAGGGCCGGTGGAAGGTGAAGACATCTGGAGCTCCTTTCTTGGATTTGGATTCGCTACAGCGCAACTGCACAGACTTTCCCGCCAATGACAGCTATCTGTCAAATATTGACTTGACGACAGAAAACAGCCATTTTGGCTTCCACGCCAGAAATCAACCGGAACCGACCATGAGCCAATCGATCAAGCAACGCCTGGAAAGCAGCCTGCACACCGCTGCCGCCTCGGGCCGCCAGATCGCCAGCTACATGCTCGCCAACCTCCACGAACTGCCGTTCCAGACCTCGGCCAGCATCGCCGCCAAGCTGGGCGTGAGCGAGTCGAGCGTTGGCCGCTTCTGCCGCTCGCTGGGCTACGCGCACCTCAAGGCACTCAAACAAGACCTGCAGAACGACTTGGGCGACGGCCCCTGGCTGGTGGGCGACCGCCTGCAGGCGTTCCGCCAGCAACCCGAGGACGACCAGCGCTCGGGCAGCCTGGAGCTGGAAATGGCCGCGCTGGTACGCGTGCACGAATACAGCCGCGGCGAAGCCTGGCAGCAGGTGGCCCGGCGCCTAGCGGAAAAACCGCGGGTGTTCGTCGCCGGCTTTCAGACCGAGCGCGGCGTGGCCATGTGCATGAGCCATCTGCTGCAATACCTGCGCGACGGCGTGCAACTGGTCGACGGCAGTGCCGGGCACTTCGCCGAGGTGCTGCTGGGGCGCCCCCAGGACTGCGCGCTGGTGGTGTTCGAGGCCCGGCGCTATTCCCGCCATGCCCTGCAGCTGTGCCACAAGGCCCGCGAGCTGGGCATCCCGGTGACCCTGGTCACCGACACCTTCTGTGAATGGGCCGATGCCAACGCCGACGAGGTGTTCCGCATCCCCACCGAATTCAACCTGTTCTGGGAATCCACCGCGACCATGCTGTCGTGGGTGCACCTGATGGTCAACGAGGTCTGCAAGAAGCTCGGGCCGGATGTTGAAAGACGCTTGGAAGCAACTGCCGCTCTACATAACGAGTTCGTCGGCTACACCTCGTGGCCGGCGGGCAAACAACAATAGCAAGAGTGCAACTACCGAGGTGCGAGATGAAAGGAACCATGGCTGTGGTGGGTGCGTGCGCCCTGCTGCTGGCGGCCGGCGCCAGTGCCGAGACCCTGCGTTTTGCCACTGAAGGCGCTTACCCGCCGTTCAACTACGTCGATGCCGACAACCAGCTGCACGGCTTCGACATCGACATCACCCATGCCCTGTGCGAGCAGATGAAAGTCGAGTGCACCCTGGTGGCCCAGGACTGGGAAGGCATCATCCCGGCGCTGATGGCGCGCAAGTACGACGCCGTGGTGGCCTCGATGATCGACACCGAGGAACGGCGCCGCAAGATCGCCTTCACCGACCGCTACTACCGCACCCCGCTGACCGTGGCGGTCGCCAAGGACAGCAAGATCAGCGACGCGCAGACCGACTTCAAGGGCTACACGGTCGGCGCCCAGTCCGCCTCGACCCAGGCGATCTACGCCGAGGACGTGTACGGCAAGGCCGGCGCTGATGTGAAACTGTACCCGACCCTGGACGAGGCCAACGCCGACCTTGCCGCCGGACGCCTGGACGGGGTGATCGCCGACAAGTTCCCGCTGCACGAATGGCTGAACAAGAATGGCAAGGACTGCTGCAAGATACTCGGCGACGTCGACGGCACCAAGGCCGACGCGGCGATTGCCGTGCGCAAGGATGACGAGGCCCTGCGCGTGCGGCTGAACGAAGCGCTGGCAGCGATCGTGGCCAATGGCACCTACCAGAAGATCGCGAGCAAGTATTTCGCCTTCGATATCTATAACTGATACGAATCCTGGGGCTGCCCGCAGCCCTTTCGCGACACGAGGCCGCCATCCCCCTGGAAGCGGCCTTGCATCGCGATCAGGGCGCTATGCGACCCGCCGACCTCGAGGATGCATCCATGCTCGATCAACTCTCCCTGCTCTCCTTCGCCAGCGGTGGCTGGGGCCAGGCGCTGCTGGCCGGCGCGCTGGTGACCGTGTCGCTGGCCCTGGCCTGCCTGCCCATCGGCCTGCCGCTGGGCCTGCTGGTAGCACTGGCCGCGCGCTCGCGCAAACGCCTGCCGCGGGCCTGGGCCACCACCTTTTCCACTGTGTTCCGCGGCCTGCCGGAACTGCTCACCCTGCTGATCATCTACTACGGCTGCCAGATCGCCGCGCAGAAGATCCTCGCCGCGATGGGCTACCAGGGCGAGGTGCTGATCAACACCTTCCTCGCCGCCATGGTTGCCTTCAGCCTGGTGTTCGCCGCGTTCTCCAGTGAAATCTGGCTGATGGCCTTCAAGACCCTGCCCAAGGGCCAACTGGAGGCCTGCGCGGCCCTGGGCCTGGGCAAGCGCACCGGATTCTTCAAGGTGGTGCTGCCGCAACTGACCCGCATCGCCCTGCCGGGCCTGTCGAACAACTGGTTGAGCCTGCTCAAGGACACCTCGCTGGTCTCGACCATCTCGCTGATCGACCTGATGCGCCAGACCAACCTGGCGGTCAGCGTGACCAAGGAACCGATGCTGTTCTACGGCGTCGCCTGCCTGGTCTACCTGCTGTTCTCGGCGCTGTCGGGCAGGGTCTTCGCCCTGCTGGAGCGGCGCAGCAACCGCCATCTGCAAGGAGCCCGCCCATGAGCCCGGAGCAACTGCTGGCCTACGTGCTCGATCCCGACCTGCTGGAGCGCTACGGCGCGCGCTTCGTCGATGGCCTGTTGGTCACCGCCAAGCTGGTGGCGATCTCGTTCACCCTCGGCGCGCTGCTGGGCATGCTCCTGGCCCTGGCGCGGATGTCGCAGCACCTCGTGCTGCAACGCTTGGCCGCCGGCTATGTGTACTTCTTCCGCGGCTCGCCACTGCTGGCCCAGCTGTTCCTGCTGTACTACGGCCTGGGCTCGCTCAAGGGCTTCTGGCAGGACCTGGGGCTGTGGTGGTTCTTCCGCGAGGCTTGGTACTGCGCACTGCTCGCCTTCACCCTCAACACCGCCGCCTACCAGGCCGAAATCTTCCGCGCCAGCCTGATGGCCGTCGCGCCAGGCCAGTACGAGGCCGCCAAGGCCCTGAACCTCAAGCGCTCGACCACCTTCTTCAAGGTGGTGCTGCCGCAGTCGCTGCTGGTGGCCATCGGCCCATTGGGCAATGAGCTGATCATGATGATCAAGGCCAGCGCCATCGCCTCGCTGGTGACGATCTACGACCTGATGGGGGTGACCAAGCTGGCCTTCTCGCGCAGCTTCGACTTCCAGATCTACCTGTGGGCGGCGGTGCTCTACCTGCTGATCGTCGAGGTGGTCCGGCGCACCCTGAAACACCTGGAGGCCCGCCTGGGCCGCCACCTGAACTGATTGAAGGAATCCTTCCATGCATTGCCAGACCATCGTCCTGGGCGCCGGCATCGTCGGCGTCAGCACCGCCCTGCACCTGCAGGCCCGCGGACGCCAGGTGCTCCTCGTCGACCGTGACGAACCGGGCAGCGGCACCAGCCATGGCAACGCCGGGCTGATCGAGCGCTCCAGCGTGATCCCCTACGCCTTCCCGCGCCAGTGGAGTGCCTTGCTGCGCTACGGCCTGAACCGCCAGCCCGATGTGCGCTACAGCCTGACCCACCTGCCCAAGGTCGCGCCCTGGCTGCTCAGCTACTGGCGCCAGTCCGCGCCTGGGCAACTGGCCAAGGCCGCCGCCGACATGCTGCCGCTGGTGCAACGCAGCGTCGAGGAACACGATGCGCTGATCGAGGCCGCCGGCCTGCAAGGACTGGTACAGGCCAAGGGCTGGATCGAGGTGTACCGTGATGCCGCGCTGTTCGAACAGGCCAAAGGCGATCTGAAGGGGCTGGCCCGTTACGGCCTGCAGTACGAGATCCTCGAACGCGAACAACTGCAGGCCCGCGAGCAGCAGCTGGACGGTGGCGTGATCGGCGGCATCCACTGGCTCGACCCGAAGACGGTGAGCAACCCGGGAGGCCTGACCCGTGGCTACGCCGCGCTGTTCGTCCAGCGCGGCGGGCAGTTCCTCCATGGCGACGCGCGCAGCCTGCGCCAGGTCGAGAACGGCTGGCAGTTGGACACGCGTCGCGGCAGCGTGACCGCCGACGACGTGGTGGCCTGTCTCGGCCCGCAGTCGGCCGACCTCTACCAGCGGCTGGGCTACCGCTTTCCACTTGGCATCAAGCGCGGCTACCACATGCATTACGCCACCCGCGACGGCGCCGAGCTGGGTCATTCGATCTGCGACACCCAGGGCGGTTACGTCCTGGCGCCGATGGCCCGTGGCGTGCGCCTGACCACCGGCATCGAATTCGCGGCGAGCGACGCCGCCGCCAACGAGATCCAGCTACGCCGCTGCGAGGCCCTGGCACGCCAGCTGTTCCCGGCCCTGGGTGAGCGCCTGGACGACAAGCCCTGGCTGGGCCGCCGCCCCTGCCTGCCGGACATGCGCCCGGTGATCGGCCCGGCGCCCCTGCACAAGCACCTGTGGTTCAACTTCGGCCATGCCCACCACGGCCTGACCCTGGGGCCGGTCAGCGGCCGCCTGCTGGCGGAACTGATGACCGGCGAACGCCCCTTCACCGACCCTGCGCCCTACAGCGCCGCACGTTTCGACTGAACCTTGAGCGGGAGAACAACAAGATGACCGCCCCCCTGAGCCTTGCCAGCCTGCACCCTGCCCCCGATCCGCGCCCGGAGCTGATCCGCATCGAGGGCCTGAACAAGCACTACGGCGCCTTCCATGTGCTGCATGACATCGACCTGTCGGTGCGCGAGGGCGAACGCATCGTGCTCTGCGGCCCGTCGGGCTCGGGCAAGTCGACGCTGATCCGCTGCATCAATCGCCTGGAGATCGCCCAGCAGGGCAGCATCCGCGTGGCCGGCACCGATCTGGCGAGCAAAGGCCGCCAAGCCGACCAGGTGCGCAGCGAGATCGGCATGGTGTTCCAGCACTTCAACCTGTTCCCGCACATGAGCGTGCTCGACAACTGCCTGCTGGCGCCGATGAGCGTGCGTGGCCTGTCGCGCCGGGAGGCCGAGGAGCGGGCGCGGCTGTACTTGAGCAAGGTCGGCATCGAGAGTCAGGCGCACAAGTACCCCAGCCAGCTGTCCGGCGGCCAGCAGCAGCGGGTGGCGATCGCCCGGGCGCTGTGCATGAAGCCGAGGATCATGCTGTTCGACGAGCCGACCTCGGCGCTCGACCCGGAGATGGTGGCCGAGGTACTGGATGTGCTGGTGCAATTGGCCGGCACCGGCATGACCATGCTCTGCGTCACCCACGAAATGGGTTTCGCCCGGCAAGTGGCTGAACGGGTGCTGTTCCTTGAGGGCGGGAAGATTATCGAGGACAGCCCGCCGGAGGTGTTCTTCGGGCAGCCCAGAACGGCGCGGGCACAGGCGTTCTTGAAGCAGATCCTGCATTAACGGTTCATGGTTCTGGGCGCAATAAGCGCCACCCTGTCCGCACCCTCTTGCAAGACTGCGTCGCCGTTCATGCTGATGCAGATCTTGATCTTGATCTTGATCTTGATCTTGATTTTGGTATCCGCATGCTCAACCTCACTGGCAGCTAGCGGCAGCTGCGCCAGCCCAGGCGCCGCCCGTACCTTCGCGACTTCAGGAGGCCGAACGCAGGCCTTGCGAAGGGAGGTGACGGGCATGGATGCCCGTCAAGCGCTGGGGCCCAGGATGGGCCCTGCAGCGCGGTCCTCCCGGGAGCAAGGCCGGAGTGCGGGACCCGGAGCGAAGCGTAGGGCCGGATGAATGGAGCGCAGCGTTTTTTGGTTACTTTTGTCCGGCCGGCGCTCAGGGCGTTTGACAAAAAGTGACTCGCCGTAAGGGCGAAAAGGTGACTATGCGTCATTATAGAAAATGAATGCGCTTACACCTATTAAAACCCACGCCGATCGCATTTGACTTTGACTTTTACTTTTACTTTTACTTTTACTTTTACTTTTAAATAGTCTGTTTTGAAATCTATATGCGCATTCATTTGCTATGGTGACGCATAGTCACCTTTTCGCCCTTACGGCGAGTTCCTTTTTGTCGTGGCAAAAAGGAACCAAAAACCGTTCGCTCCATTCATCCGGCCCCTACGCTTCGCTCCGGGGTCCCCTCGCTCCGTTCTTGCTCCCGGGAGGACCGCGCTGCAGGGCCCATCCTGGGCCCCAGCGCTTGACGGGCATCCATGCCCGTCACCTCCCTCCGCAAGAACTCCGCTCGGCCTCCTGAAGTCGCAATTGGCGGCGCCTGAACTATCGCGCACTTAGAAGCAAGATCAAGATCAAGATCAAGATCAAGATCAAGATCAAGATCAAGATCAAGATCAAGATCAAGATCAAGATCAAGATCAAGATCAAGATCAAGATCAAGAAATTTATTGATCAACAATAAACGCTATGGAAACTAACCATCACAACCCGCACCTAAGAAGACCACTGTGAGTCTGCATCCTTCGCAAAAAACAGTTCACCCCACTGGAAATACATAGAGTTCGAGGTAAATGCGGCCACAAGGCCAAGCCCCCCGACGCCCCTGCCAATGACGATCATTGCACCGACGCAAAGACCCAACTGCGTCGTTAAATATTATTGACCAACACCCCCACCAAACCCTTGTCACCAAAGGCCCCGGCGGCCCCAATCCCCCGTAAAACGGCGCCTGGACAACTCGCCACTCGTTTGACATATCGAACGGCTCTGGCAAGCTATGAGTCAGGCCCCGACCGACATCGCCTGCAAGGCGAGCCGGCAGTGCTCGGGGCTCCAGGCAGCACTCAGGGCCCAGGCCGTGCGCCTGCACAACAACGACAGGCATGACCTGTCTCAAGGTGACATATGTCCAACAGCAACATTGGCAACAAGCAACCCTCCCTGCGCAAACCCGTCGTCCTGATGACCATGGGCAGCCAAGAGCGCAAAGGCCATGACTATCAAGTCATGACCCACAAATACATCACCCCGCTGGTCGAGTTCGCCGGTTGCGTCCCGGTCCTGGTGCCCACCTGCTGCGGCGTCGAAGACCTCGAGACCTACCTGGACATGGCCGACGGCGTCTACCTGACCGGTGCCGGCAGCAACATCGACCCGACCCTCTACGGCCAGGAAAACCAGACCCCCGGCAAGGGCCAGGACAAGGACCGCGACCTGTTCGACATGCCGCTGGTCAAGGCGGCGATCAAGCGCGGCCTGCCGATTTTCGGCATCTGCCGCGGCATGCAGGAAATCAACGTGGCCCTGGGCGGCGACATCTACCAGAAGGTCTATGCCGAACCCGGCTTCAACGACCACCGGGAAAACCCGGATGATCCGGTCGACGTCCAGTACGCCCCGGTGCACAGCGTGAAGATCAAGCCAGGCAGCTGGCTGCGCGATACCCTCGGCACTGACGAGATCCGCGTCAACTCGCTGCACGGGCAGGGCCTGCGCAACCTGGGTGCCGGCATCGAGCCGATCGCCCATGCCGAAGACGGCCTGGTCGAGGCGATCCACGCCCCGAGCCTCTCGCCCTTCCTGTTCGCGGTGCAGTGGCACCCGGAGTGGCAGGCGGCGAAGAACCCCGACTCGATCAAGATGTTCCAGGCCTTCGGCGACGCCTGCCGCGCCCAGGTCCGCAAGTCCCAGGTCAAGCACCACCAGGCTGCCTGACCCACCGAAGCTTCGTTAGCTTTGATCGCGGGGCGGTGCAATACCGCCCCCGTTTCCCCGGTCACCCTCTGCTGGTCCCAGAACACCTCCCGTGGAAGCGGGCGGCGGGCTTGTGCCTGTCTCCGCGATCTTTTTTTCCTTCCCGCTAATCATACGAGGTTTTCATAGGCCCTGGCGTGCCGTCGACGGCGGCTGGCCCATGACTCGCCGGTACAAGCTGGAAAACGCGCTGGGGCTTTCATAGCCCAGATCCAAGGCGATGGTGGTCACCGCCTCGCCGGTGGCAAGCCGCGTCACCGCAGCCATCAGACAGGCCTGCTGGCGCCACCGGCCAAACGACAGCCCGGTCTGCTCGCGAAAACGCCGGCTGAAGGTACGCGGGCTCCAGTTGAGCTGCGCTGCCCAGGTTTCGCCACGGGTGTGGACCGACGGCTGCGCCAGGAATGCCTGGCACAGGGCCGCCAGGCGCGGCTCAGCTGGCAGCGGCGCGAATAGCGGCAGCGGTTCGGCCTGGCCCAGCTCATGCAGAACCAGACGCAGCAGCAGGCCATCGCGTCCCGCCTCGTCATGCAGCGCCGGCACCTCGGCGCTGGCCAGCAACAGCTGGTGCAGCAGCGGCCCGACCCGCAGTGCCTCACACACGCTGCTCGGCCTGGGCAGCACGGTCGGCTCGATGTACAGGCTGCGGGTACTCACCCCGCGCATGCGCACCTGGTGCGGCTTGCCGGGCGGAATCCACACCCCGCTGCCAGGCGGGATGACCCAGGCGCCGTCATCGGTCAGCACCTCCATCAGTCCGCTCATGCCATACAGGAACTGCGCCCGGCGATGGACATGCCTGGGCAGCAAGGTGTCGGGCGGATAGTCGGTGGCAATGGCCAGCACTGCACGGGGGATGGCATCGACCTGGGACAGGGGAACATTGCGCATGAAAGGAGGCTCTGGCCGAAACACGACGATTATTGGCCAGGTTGCGCAAGCCAGCCAAGTGGCTGATCCCTACCCTGACCGCCTCACTCCTGTTCCGAGGCCCACCCCATGCTCTATCCCCTGCTTGGCCTGTTCGGCCTGTGCGCCGGCGTCACCACCTTGCTGTTCGGCTTCGGCGGTGGCTTCTTCGCCGTGCCACTGTTCTATGCCCTGTTGCTGGCCAGCCATGGCGCGGGAACGGCCGTGGCCCAGCACGCCATGCAGATCGCCGTGGCCACCTCGGCCACGGTGATGATCTTCAGCAGTGCCCTGGCCACCTGGCGCCACCACCGCGCGGGCAGCCTGCACTGGGACCTGGTGCGGCCACTGGCGCCGGCCATCGCCCTGGGCGCGCTGCTCGGGGCCTGGGTGGCGCTGTACGTGACCAGCGCCTGGTTGCGCTGGCTGTTCATTACCTACCTGGCGCTGAGCTTGCTGGACGCCTGGCTGCGTCCAGGCTTCGTACACGCTGGCGAACATCACCTGGAGCCACTGGGCAGGGCCGGCGCCACCCTGGTCGGCGTGCCCATAGGCGCACTGGCGGCGTTGCTCGGGGTGGGCGGCAGCGTGATGACCGTACCGTTGATGCGCCGTCGCGGCGCCAGCATGCGCACCGCCACGGCCATGGCCAACCCGCTGTCACTGCCCATGTCCCTGGCGGCCACGCTGGTGTATGCGCTGCTGCCGGCCGGCCAGCCCGACCTGGGCCCGGGCCTGCTGGGTTTCATCGACCTGCGCGCGGCGCTGGTGATGACCGTCGGCGCCTGGCTCGGCATGCACCTGGCCGCGCCCCTGCTCGGGCGCATCTCCGACAGCGTGCACGCCCGCACCTACCTGGCGCTGCTGGCCTGCGTGCTGCTGGTGATGCTGGTCAACGGCCGCTAAGACTGGCGAATGGCCACGGCGACGCGGTAGGCTGCGCCCAGCATTCACCAAGGAAGGCACTGTATGAAGACGTTCGATCGCCTGCTGCTCGCCAGCGGCTTGCTCATCCCCCTCTGGCTGTTGCTGGGCGTTACCCTGACGGCCCTGGCCTACCCCGGCTACGACCACCTGCAGCAAGCCATGAGCCAGCTCGGCGCGGTCGACGCCCCCACCCACGGGCTGTCGCCGTGGGTCAACAATTTCCCGCTGGCCCTGTTGTTCACACTGTTTGCCTGGGGCCTGGCGCGGCGCTGGCGGCACTCGAAGCTGGCGCGGCTGAGCGCCCTTCTGGTGCTGTTGCATGGCCTGGGCAGCCTGGTGACCGGCGGATTTGCCTGTGACCAGGGCTGCGCGCCGCTGCAGCCATCGGTCTCGCAACAGATGCATAACCTCGGCGGCCTGCTGATGTTCTTCTCGCTGACCCTCGCCAGCATGCTGTGGATCGGCCTGGGCACGCGTCTGGCCCGATCCCCGGGGCTGGCCTGGGGGTCGCTGCTGAGCGCGCTGCTGGCGGTGCTCACTGTCGTATTGATGGCCAAGTCTGTGCACAGCGGTGAATTGTTCGGTCTCTACCAGCGCCTGAACTACGGCGTCGGCGTGCTGTGGATCGCGGCCCTGGCCCTCCAGTCGCTGCGCACGCGCCAGCACGACGGCCTGCAAATGGCCATCGCCTGACGGCAAACTGCTGGCCCCCAGGCGTCGCGAGCGTAGGCAAACTTTGTTTTCCTTCAGATGCTTAGGACAGCAACATGCGAGTGATTCTAGCAACCGTGGCCGGCTGCCTGCTGGCCACCGCCGCCTTCGGCGCCCAGGCCCGGGCATTGAGCCCGAACGATCGCCAGGTGTGCGGCTGGGGTGCGCAGATCGCCGCCGAGGCGCAGCAGGCCAAGCTATCCGGGGTCACCCTTTACGCCACGCGCAAGAAGCTGCAGGTGCGCAAATTTGCCAAGCCATGGATGCGCATGACGGCGTTCGGCATTACCGAGCAGACCTATAACAGCCGGTCGCGGCTCAAGCCCACGGCAATCAAGCAGACGTACTACGAGCAGTGCGTGCAGCATGCTGTAGCAAAAAGATAAATACTTATAGATCAATTGCTTACATCGTTTAACTAAACCAGTTTGCGAGACTTAGTTAATGTCATTTCGAGATGATATTGTCGTGCGCCAGCGTCTCGCTAACTCGATGAGTCAAGACCAAAGGGGACGCCAGGCGTCCCCCATCGGACCATCAGGGCTCCACGGTGCCCGTCGTGTCACCCACTAACGACTCCGCCTTGAGCGGCACAGGTGGCGCCTTGCGCAACTGCGCCACCTGCCCTGCACTCACCCCCGCCGCCTGGTTGCCCCAGCTGCTGCGGATGAAGTTGACCACATCGGCCACCTGCTGGTCCGACAGCCGCCAGCCGAAGCCTGGCATGCTGAAGGTAGAAGGCGCCGTTGCAGTGGCCGGCAAGGTCGCGCCCTCGAGCACGATATGGATCAGCGAGGTGGCGTCCTCGCCCTGCACCACCGGGTTGCCGGCCAGCGCCGGGAACACCCGGGCGTAGCCCTTGCCGTCGGTGCGGTGGCAAGCGGCGCAGTTGTCGACGTAGCGCGCCGCGCCGGTCTTGCCGTCATTGCCCTGCCACAGCGCCTGGGCGACGGCACGGTCCTCGCGAAACGGTTTGTCGTCTGGGTTCACCGGCGGCAAGGTCTTGAGGTAGCGGGCGATGGCGGTCAGGTCGGCGTCGCTCATGTACTGCATGCTGTGCTCGACCACATCGCTCATGCCGCCGAACACCGCGGTGCGCTCGTTGCGCCCGGTCTTGAGGAAGGCGACGATCTGCGCCTCGTCCCAACTGCCCAGGCCATCCTTGTGGTCACCGCGCAGGCTCTTGGCGATCCAGCCCTCGAGGGGCGCGCTGCCGGCCAGGAACGCCGCGCCGTCACCGGCATCCAGGGCTTTTTCCTGCATGGTCAGCGCCCGCGGCGTGTGGCACGCGCCACAATGCCCCAGCCCTTCGACCAGGTAGGCGCCGCGCGCCACCACCGCATCGCGCCCAGCGGCTTCGAACGGCTTGACGGGCGGCGCGAACAACCCGCGCCAGAACGCCAGCGGCCAGCGCATGCTCAGCGGCCAGGGGATGTCGCTGCCCTTGTTCTGCTGCTCCACTGGCTGCACGCCATGCATGAAGTAGGCGTAGAGCGCCTGCATGTCCGGGTCGCTGACCCGGGCGTAGGACGGATACGGCATGGCCGGGTACAGCGTGCTGCCGTCCTTGCCGATGCCCTGGCGCACGGCGCGTTCGAAGTCCTCGTAGCTGTACTGGCCAATACCGCTGGCGTGGGGTGTGATATTGGTCGAGTACAGGGTACCGATGGGCGTTTCCATGGGCAGCCCGCCGGCGAACGGCTTGCCGCCCTTGGCGGTGTGGCAAGCCACGCAGTCGCCAGCGCGGGCCAGGTATTCGCCTTGCCTGACCTGCGCCGGGTCCACCGCGTCGGCGGCCTGCAGCAAGGTACTGGCGCCCAGGCCCAGCATGGCGATGAACAATGTCTTCATATTGGCCTTCCTCACGCCTGCACCAATGGACCGGGGTTCTTCAGGTAGCGCTCGCGGATCGCCCGCGCCGACCAGTAGGTCAGCGCCGCCACCAGGCCGGTGGGGTTGTAGCCCAGGCCCTGGGGGAAGGCCGAGGCGCCGGGCACGAACACGTTGTGCACGTCCCAGCACTGCAGGTAGCGATTGAGCGCGCTGGTCTTGGGATCGGTGCCCATGATCGCGCCACCGTTGAGGTGGGTGGTCTGGTAGGTGGAGGCGTCGAAGTGCTGGCCGAACGCTTTCTTGCCCGCGCTGATTGCCTTGGGCCCCATCGCCTCGGCGATCTTGCCCATGCGTTCGACCATGAAGCGGTTCATCTTCACGTCGTTGTCCTTCCAGTCGAAGGTCATGCGCAGCAGAGGCAAGCCGTAGGCATCCTTGTACACCGGGTCCAGGTCAAGGTAGTTGTCGCGGTAGGACTGGTGCGCGCCATGGGCGTCCATCGACAGCATGTGCCGGTAGCTATCGGCCACCGCGGCCTTCCAGGCACTGCCCCACTTCGGCGTGCCCGGCGGCACCTTGGTGCCAGAGATCGGCTTGGCGCCGGCCTGGTTGACCCAGAACGGAGATCCGCCGACGAAGCCGTGCGGGCCATGGTCAAAGTTGTCGGCGTTGTAGTCATCCACCGCCACGCCGTTGCCGCCGGCGCCGATGAAGGGGTTGGTGTGGTGGCTGTCGCGGTCGAAGAACGCGGTCACGGTGGAGATGTTCTGGTAGGCGAAGTTGCGCCCGACCACCCCCTCATTGCTCACCGGATCATAGGGTTTGCCGATGCCCGAGAGCAGCATCAGGCGTACGTTGTTGTACTGGAACGCGCCGAGGATCACCAGGTCGGCGGGTTGCTCCACCTCGCGACCCTGGCTGTCGACGTAGGTCACACCGGTGGCCAGGCGCTTGTCGGCGGTCAGGTTGACCCGCAGCACATGGGCGTTGTTGCGCAGCTCGAAGTTCGGCACCTGGCGCAGGGCCGGGAGGATGTTCACGTTGGGCGACGCCTTGGAGTACATGTAGCAGGCATAGCCGCTGCAGTAACCGCAGAAGTTGCACGGTCCCATCTGCGCGCCGTAGGGGTTGGTGTACGGCCCGGAAGTGTTGGCCGACGGCAGGTTGTAGGGGTGGCAGCCGATCTCGCGGGCGGCCTTCTCGAACAACTGCGCCGACACAGTGTTCTTCTGCGCTGCCAGCGGAAAATCGCTGGAGCGGTCGGCGGCGAACGGGTTGCCACCCTTGTCGCGGCCCACCACCTGACCTTTGATCGACCAGGCGGTGCCGGAGGTCCCGAACACCTTCTCGGCAAAATCGAAGTACGGCTCCAGCTCTTCGTAGCTCACGCCAAAGTCCTGGATGGTCATCCCTTCGGGAATGAACCGCTTGCCGTAGCGCTCCTCATAGTGGCTGCGCAGGCGCAGCTCCACCGGGTCAACGCGAAAATGCACGCCGGACCAGTGCAGCCCGGCTCCGCCGGTGCCGGTGCCGGGCAGGAAGGCGCCGAACTGGCGGTACGGCACGGCCACGTCGTTAACGCTGTGGCGCAGGGTCACGGTCTCACGGGAGATGTCCATGAACAGCTTCTTGCGCGAGTTGTAGGTCAACTCGTCCATGGTCTGCGGATAGACGCCGTCCGGGTAGGTATCCCGGGCCGGACCACGCTCCAGCGCCAGCACCTGCAGGCCGGCCTCGGTCAGTTCCTTGGCCATGATCGCCCCGGCCCAGCCGAACCCGACGATGACAACATCGACGCTCTTCATCACTTGGCTCATGGCTCAACCTCGCTCGCCGCTGATGGACACTGACGGGAAGGGATAGCGCTCGTCGCGCTCCACCCAGTCCATGAAGTCGGCGCGGGCGCCGGGGAAGCCGACCAGCTTCCAGCCGGCCAGACCCTGGTTGCCGCCGTGCAGGGGGTCGCTGAAAAAGCCCTCGCGGGTGTTGAGCCAGAGCATGCCGAGGAAGGTGGCCGCCGGCACCGAGGCAAAGGCCGGCTTGCCGCCGTCCAGGGCCTCGAGCACCTGCTGCTGTTGTTCAGGACCAAGCTGGGCGAACGCCTTGCCGAACTGTGCCTGGCACCAGGCGTCGGTTTCGGCGATGCCCAGCCGGTAGATCTCCTGGGGGCTGAGCTTGAGCTGGTAGCCCAATTCGCTGGGCGCGTCGGGGCGGAATGGCCCCTGCATGTACCACAGCCCGCCGCTGCCATAGCGGGTGTTGAGCTGACGGTCGATGAACTCGGGCACGCCGGCATCGGCCGCACCGGGGCCAAGGGCGTCGGTGGGGATGAGCACCGCCACGGCGGCGCTGACGAAGGCCCACTCTTGCTGGGTGAAGAAGCTCGGCCGGTAGGCACGCGCCGGGGCCGGTCGGGTCGGTTCGACGGGTGCCGGGGTGGCGCTGTCGGCGAGCACTGCGCCGCCCAGTCCCGTGCCGGCGAGGGTCGCCACCGGGATCAGGGTCAGGGATTGGCGCAGGAACGCCCGGCGCGCCGGTTGCACGGAGGCGGGTTGGTCCTTGGACATGAGGATGTCTCTCTGTTGATCAGGTCATACGGAAATCGTCGCCCTTTTCACCGATGAAGTTCCCAGGGCCGCAGATCGAGACAGCGCTGTCTCGGCTAAGCGGCCTTGTTTTGCCAAAAGGGCCGCGGCGCGACCCCGGGATATCGAATCGGGCAAGGGCTGTTGTTATGGCAAAAACGGGGCGAGCGCAGTGCTCGCCCCGCTCATGGGTTTCGCCGCGACCAGGCAAGCGGGTTGACCAGGTTCTGCGGCCGCTCGCCGGCCAGGGCGGCCAGCAGGTTGTCCACCGCGCAGCGGGCCATGGCCTCGCGGGTCTCCTCGGTGGCCGAGCCGATGTGCGGCGTCACCACCAGGTTGTCCAGTTGCAGCAACGGTGAATCAGCCGGCAACGGTTCGCGCACGAACACATCCAGGCCGGCGCCGCGAATGCGTCGCTCGGCCAAGGCCTGGAGCAACGCAGCCTCGTCGAGCACCCGGCCACGGGAGATGTTCACCAGGATCGCCGACGGTTTCATCAGCGCCAGCTGTGGCGCGCCAATCAGGTTCTCGGTCGCGGCGGTCAACGGCAGGCACAGGCAGACGAAATCGGACTCGGCCAGCAATGCCTCCAGGCTGCGATGCGCGGCGGCGAACCGCGCCTCCACCTCGGGCCGCGGCTGGCGGGTGTGGTACAGCACGCGCATGCCAAAACCGGCATGCGCGCGGCGGGCCAGGGCTTCGCCGATGCGGCCCATGCCGACGATGCCCAGGGTCTTGCCCTGCACGTCGCAACCGAACTGCGCCGGCCCGATGCCCGCCTGCCAGTGACCGGCGCGGATCCAGCCGTCGAGTTCGACGACCCGCCGGGCACAGGCCAGGATCAGGGCGAAGCCGGTGTCGGCGGTAGTTTCGGTGAGCACATCGGGGGTGTTGGTCAGCAGCACGCCGCGCTGATTGAAAGCGTCGATGTCGTAGTTGTCGACGCCGACCGAGACGCTGGAGACCACCTCCAGCTGCGGCGCCAGATCAAGCAAGGGGGCGTCCAGGCGCAAACTGGCGCCAAGCAGCCCGTGGGCGCCCGGCAGCGCCGCACGCAACCGGGCGAGGCCGTCAGCACTGGGCGATTCGACCAGGGTGACCTCGGCGTGCGCCTGCAGACGGGCCATGAGCGCGTCGGACAGGCGTTTGTAGAGGACGATGCGTTTCTTCATTGCACGGTACCTATCGGCTGGGCGCCAGGCTTTGCCGGCGTGTCTGTTGCAAGGGATTGAGAACGGCGGTCAGGGCCACGGCCAGCAGCAGCGCCACGCACATGAACAGGTAGGAGGCGCCGGGGCCGCCGGTGGCGCCATTGAGGTAGCCCACCAGCCACGAACCGGAAAACGAGCCCAGCGCGCCCATGCTGTTGATCAGCGCCATGGCGCCCCCGGCGACGTTGGCCGGCAGCAGCTCGGGCACGATGGCGAAGAACGGCCCGTACGGCGCATACATGCAGGCCCCGGCGATCACCAGCAAGGCGTAGGACCACCAGAAATGTTCAGTGCCCAGGCTGTACGAGCCATAGAATGCCAGGGCGGCGATCAGCAGCGGCGGCCAGACAAAGCGCTTGCGCTTCTGCAGGCGGTCCGAGGCCCAGGACACACCGAGCATGGCAACCACCGCCCCCAGGTACGGCACCGCCGACAGCCAGCCGGCGGTGATGATGTCCAGCGTCGCCGCCTGCTTGAGGATCGACGGCAGCCAGAGGACGAAACCGTATACGCCGATGCTCCAGCAGAAGTACTGCAGCGACAGGATCAGCACCGTGGGCGAGCGAAACGCCTCGCGGTAGTTCTTCACCGGCTTGATGCCCTGCTGCTCGGCGTCCAGCGCCTGGCGCAGCGCCGCCTTCTCGCGGGCGTCCAGCCACTTGGCCTGCTCCGGGCGGTCATCCACCAGGCGCCACCAGATGAAGGCCCAGAGAATCGCCGGCGCGCCTTCGATGATGAACATCCAACGCCAGTCGAACTGCTGCACCAGGTAGCCCGAGACCACCGACATCCACAGGATGGTCACCGGGTTGCCGAGGATCAGGAAAGTGTTGGCCCGCGAGCGTTCGGCGCGGGTGAACCAGTGGCAAAGGTAAATGAGCATGGCCGGCATCACCGCCGCCTCCACCACGCCCAGCAGGAAGCGGATGACGATCAGCAAATAGACGTCGTGGACCACGCCGGTCAGGGTCGCCAGGCCGCCCCAGAGGATCAGGCTGGCGAAGATCAGCTTCTTCACGCTGCGTTTTTGCGCGTAAAGGGCGCCCGGCACCTGGAAGAAGAAGTAGCCAAGGAAGAACAGCGCGCCGAGCAGCGACGACAGCGCCGGGGTGATCTTCAGGTCGTCGGCCATGCCCGAGGCCGCGGCAAAGCCATAGTTGGCCCGGTCGAGGTAGGCCAGGCTGTAGGTGATGAAGACGATGGGCATGATGTACCACCAGCGTCTGGGAGCGAGTCGATCAAGCTGCATGGGGAATTCTCCTGGTCTTGTTGTTCTTGTCACATCAGGTGCCGGACGGTCCGGCGATTCAGCGTGGTTGGATCGAAGCGTTTTCGTGCAGGTCCAGTTCGTGGCGTTGCGGCAGGCCTTCCATGTCGCCTCGGCTCTGCACCGCCCGGCTGCCGCACCAATTGCCCCGGGCCACGGCCCGGCGCAACGGCAGGCCCTCGAGCAAGGCGCTGATCACGCCAACGGCGAAGGCGTCGCCCGCGCCCACGGTGTCGACCACCCGGGCCACCGGAAAACCCGGGACCACCCCATGTTCACCCTTGGCGTCGCGCCAGTAGGCACCTTCGGCACCGAGCTTGATGGCCACGCATTGCACGCCTTGCTCCAGGTAGAACTCGGCGATGCCCTGCGGCGACTGGCGGCCGCTCAGCAGGCGCCCCTCCTCAAGCCCCGGCAGGACCCAGTCGGCCTTGAACGCAAGTGCATTTATCTCGCGCACCATGGTCTGGCGGTCCGGCCACAGCGAGGGGCGCAGGTTGGGGTCGAAGGAAATGCTGCGGCCATGGGCGCGCATGTCGTCCAACAACTGGTGGCAGAGCGCGCGGCAGCTGCCGGACAGGGCCGGCGGGATGCCGGTGGCATGCAGGTGTCGGGCCTCCAGCAACGCCGGTTGCAGCTGGGTCGGCGACAGCCGGCTGGCCGCCGAGCCACGGCGGAAATACTCGACTTTCGGATCGCTGCCATCGTCGCAGCGTTCCTTGAGCTGGAACCCGGTGGGGTGCTCGTCATCGATCTCGACGCTCGAGCAGTCCAGCCCTTCCTGGCGCAGGGTGTCGAGCACGAAGGCACCGAGCGAATCATTGCCGACCCGGCTCAGCCAGCGCACCCCCAGACCCAGACGTGCCAGGCCGATGGCCACGTTGCTGTCGGCACCGGCGATGCGCTTGCCGAACCCCTCGACTTGGGCCAGCTCTCCAGGCTGCGCGGCCACGAACATGGCCATGGTTTCACCGAAACACAGGACGTCGTGCTCAGCCATGGCACACCTGCCCTTCCAGCTGCGCCAGTTGCGCGACCTGCCGCGCGGTCAGCGCCAACAGGTCGTCGCCGGCCAGGGGGTACTCGATGGCCCGCGGCAGGTCTGGGGCGAAATGCGTCATCAGTTCGCGCCACTGCACCAGGTCGAGCGCCTGGGGCACGACCGCGACCAGGCGCCCGTCGGCTCGCCGGGCGACAGCCTTGCAGTGTACGTAACGCACCCAGCGGCCCAGCAGTTGCGCCGCCAGCAGCGGCGATTCGTCGTGCCAGTACCAGTTGCCGATATCGAAGGTCATGCCCGGCGCCACGCCCTGCGCCTGCGCTTCGCGGAAGAATCTTTCCAGGGTTTGCAGCCGTCCGCCGTAGGGCGTCTGGTCGTTTTCCACGTACAGCGCCGTCTTGTGCCCCAGTAATGGCGCCAGGGCCTGCAGGTCGCAACCCGTCTGGTAATGCCCCAGCGATACCTTAAGCGCCACCGCGCCGATCTCGCTTGCCCGTTGCAAACGTTGGGCGATGGCCGGCTCCAGACTGCCATCCTCGCGCCATAGCTCCAGTGGCGTGGAGTAAAGGCTCTGCAGGCCATGCTCGGCGGCCAGGTTGGCCAGGGTAGCGGCATCGGGCGCGGCATCGAACAGTTCCTCGCGCCATTCCACCCGCCGCGCACCGGCGGCGGCCAGCAGCGGCAGATAGCTGGCCTGGCCCAGGCGCCGCACGACATCGGCACCGAAACTCGACAAGCTGATGGAGACAATGGGCGTTTGCATGTGTGTGGTCCTTGTTCTTGTGGATGAAACCGGTTTCATTTTTCGTCAGCAGCAACGGCGTCAAGGACGCCGTCATGCTTGTGATCGGGTGGAGCCTCGCGGGATCAGTTCGGCTTGCAAATCCAGGCGCCGTGCCGGCGAACCGCTGCCTTGCAGGCGCTCCAGCAGGCACTGGAACGCTGCGGCACCGATCCGCCCGGTGGGCTGGGCCAGGGCGGTGATGCCGCTGCCTACCAGCGGGTACCAGTCCAGTTCGTCCAGCGCCAGCAGGCCCACATCCTGGAACAGCGTCCCGCCGCGGGCGTGCAGCACGCTTACCACTTCCAGGGTGGCAACGCCGTTGCAGGTGAACAGCGCCTGCGGGCCGTGCCCTGCCCCGGCCATGAAGCTGCCCAGTTGCTCCGGCAGGTCCACGCCCACCTCCAGCACCTGCCCACGCAGGCCAGGGCGCCGGGCGATGGAAGCCTGGAAGGCATCGACCCGCTCCTGGCGGGAGCTGGTGCCGTCGAGCGGCTCGGTCACGGCGAGGATGTCGCGATAACCGCAGCGTTGCAGGTGATCGAGGGCCTGTTCGACGGCGTCGCTGTTGTCCAGCCCTACCAGGTCGACCGCCAGGCCGGCCAGTTGCCGGTCGACCAACACCATCGGCAAGTCACGGGCCAGCTTCGCCAATTCATCGGCGCGGTGGCCGAGGGTGTTCACGATCAGGCCGTCGACGTTGTACGACTGCAGGGCCTGCAGGTGATTGCGTTCCTGGTCGTCATCGTAGTCTGTGTTGCACACCACCAGGCTGTAGCCGTGCTGGCGGCAGGCTGTCTCGACGCCGTGCATCACCGCCACCGAGTAGGGGTTGCGGATATCCGCCAGGAGCATGCCGATCAGCCCGGTGCGGCCGCGCTTGAGGGCGCTGGCCATGCGGTTGGGGCGGTAGCCGAGGCGTTCGACGACGGCCTCGATGCGTTGCGCGGTGGCTTCGGCGAGCAGTTGCCTGTCTTCGCCCATGTAGCGCGAGACCGTCGCCTTGGAAACGCCGGCGGCCTTGGCGACCTCGCTGATGGTGACCCGCCCGCGGACGGGAGCTGGCTCTTTGTTCACCCTGTTTCCTTCTTGTTTGCGCTTTTGCAGGGTTGATGAAAACGGTTTCAATCAAATCAGGGATGGGGGGTGGCGTCAAGTGACGGGCTTTCTGCCAAAGCGGGGGGATTCAGTGCCAAAGGCTTGTCCTGCCGGTGTCGATGGGGGGCTTCAGGGTTATGGTGGTTTTCTGGAGTTCGTTAACCCTGCCTTGGAGATGGCCATGACCGCACTGTTTCGGATCAGTCTATTTTTGATGCTTGCTGGTATGGGCATGGGGGATATCGTGGTGGCCAGTTTGGGGTTGGTCGGGTTGTGTGGGAGGGCTGTGGTGCTCAGTGTTCGGCAGGATGAGGGTGAGGGGCGGAAGGTTGGGGAGTCGGAGTTTATTGCCTGAAAGGTTTGGTTCTGGTTCTGTTCTGTTCTGTTCTGTTCTGGTTATGGGATTACTGTTTTGATATTTTTATGCGCATTCGTAGAAGATAACGACATTTAGTCACCTTTCCGCCCTTACGGCGGCCTACTTTTCTCGTGGGAAAAGTAGGCAAAACCGTCCCGCTCCGTTCATCCGGCCCCTGCGCTTCGCTCCGGGGTTCCCTCGCTCTGTTCTTGCTCCCGGGAGGACCGCGCTGAACGCCCCATCCTGGGGCGCAGCGCTTGACGGGCATCCATGCCCGTCACCTCCCTACGCAAGAACTCCGCTCGGCCTCCTGAAGTCGCAATTGGCGTTGCCTGAACTATCGCGCGCTTAGAAGCAAGAGCAAGAGCAAGAGCAAGAGCAAGAGCAAGAGCAAGAGCAAGAGCAAGAGCAAGAGCAAGAGCAAGAGCAAGAGCAAGAGCAAGAGCAAGAGCAAGAGC
>NZ_JBLIYT010000024.1:0-38111 GCF_057480795.1 Pseudomonas sp. P110(2024) | reverse complement strand
GAATTGCTTGATTCAATTTGTTAAAGAGCGTTTGGCTGAGAGCGTTTCGTCTCAACCGAGGCGCGCATTCTACGCTTTCCTCATTTGCTGTCAAGCGTTGTTTTGAAGTTTTTTTGAAGCTGCTTTTTGCAAAACACCTTCAACCTCAACAACTTACCGCTTGCCTCGTAGCGTTCTACGCTGCGAGGAGGCGAATAATACGCGGTTTGATTTCAGAGTCAACACCTTGATCTGAAAAAACTTTCGATCGCCATCCGGCGGCCGCTCGGCAACTATTCGATGCGGTTGCCGCTCTGTAGAGAAACACGCAAGCGGAGCGGCTGCCATGAGCGATGCACAGAACGAGAAGACCCCGGGGCTGTCGCCGGACGAAGAGCAGGAAGTCAGCCACAACCAACCGCCCCGGGCGGCGGTGCTGCACGAGATCATCCGCGCCCAGGGTGACCACGAACTGGAACGCACGCTCGCTGCCTTGTGGTGGTCAGCGCTGGCGGCTGGCCTGACCATGGGCCTGTCGTTGATGGCCATGGGACTGTTCTACGCCCGCCTGCCCGAAGGCGACAGCGCCCAGGTGATCGCCAGCCTGGGCTACAGCGCAGGCTTCCTGGCGGTGATCCTCGCCCGCCAGCAACTGTTCACCGAAAACACCCTGACCGCCGTGCTGCCACTGATGACCACCCCCACCCTCACCAACCTGGGCCGCCTGCTGCGCCTGTGGACCATCGTCCTGCTCGGCAACCTGGCCGGCACGCTGCTGGTAGCCTGGGTGATGCTCGAACTGCCGATATTCGACAGCAAGACCGATGTCGCCTTCCTGGATGTGGGCCGCAAGGTGATGGAGAACGGCATCGGCCAGATGTTCGCCAAGGGCATCGTCTCAGGCTGGATGATCGCCACCATGGTCTGGATGATCCCGTCCATGGAGCACGCCAAGATCTGGATCATCCTGATGATCACCTACCTGATGGCCCTGGGCGACTTCACGCATATAGTAGTGGGCTCGGTCGAGGTCTCTTACCTGGTCTGGGCCGGCGAGCAGAGCTGGAGCGCCTTCTGGCTCGACTTCGCCCTGCCCACCCTGGCCGGCAACATCATTGGCGGCAGTTTCATCTTCGCCTTGATCAGCCATGCCCAAGTGCGCAGCGACAGCGGCAAGCCGCCCTCGAAACTGTTGAAGCACGACAAACAGGCCAGGAACTAGCGCGCGGCAACCGCCCGCTCGGACGCCCTGCCCCGCTGCGGCAATGGCCGCGGCCGCCACCAGTTCTGCCCCGGATGCGGCGAGTCGAGGCTGACTCGTTCGCCCATCTGTGGCGTGCTCAGCTCTACCTGGGCGGCATTGGCCAGTGTCAGGATACGCTCGAAGGGCTCCTGCCAGCTGTGGATCGACAGGTCGAAGGTGCCGTTGTGAATAGGCAGCAGCCAACGGCCCTTCAGGTCCAGGTGCGCCTGCAGAGTCTGCTCCGGCTGCATATGCACACTGGGCCAGGCGACGTTGTAGGCGCCGGTCTCCATCAAGGTCACGTCGAAGGGCCCGTAGCGCTCGCCGATCTCGCGAAAGCCGGCGAAGTAACCAGTATCACCGCTGAAGAACAGCCGCAGCCCTTCGTCGATCATCACCCAGGACGCCCACAGTCTGCGGTTGCTGTCGAACAACCCACGTCCGGAAAAGTGCTGCGCCGGCGTGGCGGCGAAGCGCACGCCTTCGACTTCGGTTTCCTGCCACCAGTCCAGTTGCCGCACCTTGGCCGGCGGCACGCCCCACTCGATGAGCAGGTCGCCGACTCCCAGCGGTGCGAGAAAGTGCTCGGTGCGCGGCGCCAACCGGCGGATGGCCTGCTCGTCGAGGTGGTCGAAATGATCATGGGACAGGATCACCGCAGTCAGCGGCGGCAGATCGTCGAGCGCCAACGGCGGCGCATGGAAGCGCAGCGGCCCGGCCCACTGCACCGGTGAGGCGCGCTCGGCGAACACCGGGTCGGTAATGAAGAAGCGCCCGCGCAGCTTGAGCAGTACCGTGGAGTGGCCAAGACGCCACAAGCTATGGTCCGGCGCGTCGGCCACCTGCTGGCGGGTCATCGTCTGCAGGTTCAGCGCAGCATCTGGCCGGGTTTGCGGCGGCTTGCGCAGCAGCAGGTACTTGACGCCGATGCGCAGCTTCTTGAGCACGCCATCCCTGGGCAGCTCGACCTGGTTGTGAAAGCGTCCGTCCCGGTGCGGTGCCGGCTCGCCGGCGGGGGTAGCCATGGGGACCATGAGCAGCAGCACTCCACAAAAGAAGAAGGCCTTCATAGTACTCCACAGGGTCGGATCAACCGTGAAATGGCTTGTAAGGTCATTTTTCGCCGATGAACGATTGTTCAACAATATTCACACGACTTATGCGATAAACGGCGCCCCACAGAAGAACGACAACCATGATCGATAACCGCAGCGGCAAGGGGCTCTCTTTCGTCAGGCGCATCTACCTGCCGCGCATCATCGGCCTGGGGATCGGCCTGTTCAGCGTAATGGCCGCCATCGCCCCGCTGAACCCGCCGCAGTGGGCCTGGGCCCTGCTGCTGTTCAATGGCCTGCTCTGGCCTCATGTGGCCTACCAATGGGCCCTGCGCTCGGCCACGCCTTACCAGGCCGAACAGTGCAACATCCTGCTGGACTCCCTTATGAGCGGGTTCTGGACCGCGGCGATGCATTTCAACCCGCTGCCCACGGTGACCATCCTGTCGATGATGACCATGAACAACGTCGCCGCCGGCGGCAAACGGGTGCTGCTGCGCGGTCTGCTGGCTCAACTGGGCGGCATGCTGCTGGCCAGCGCCCTGCTCGGTACCGGCCTGCAGCCCCAGGCCACGCAACTGCAGGTGCTTGCCTGCCTGCCGATGCTCACCCTCTACCCCTTGGCCCTGGGTTGGGTGTGCTACCAGTTGGCGATCAAGCTGGCCGAGCACAAGCGCCGCCTAAGCGCCCTGAGCCGCACCGACAGCCTTACCGGCCTGCTCAACCATGGCTCGTGGAAGGACCTGCTGCTGCTCAAGTTCCAGATCTGCCAGCAACAGCAGCTGCCGGCGGTAGTCGCCCTGATCGACATCGACCACTTCAAGACCATCAACGACACCTACGGCCATGTGGTCGGCGACTGCGTGCTGCGCCAGCTCAGCCAGGAACTGCGGCGCAACCTGCGCGAGGACGACCTGGCCGGGCGCTACGGCGGTGACGAGTTCTGCGTGATCCTCCCCGGCGCCCACGAAGCCCAGGCGTGCCAGGCCATGGAGCGCCTGCGCGAGCGCGTCGGCGCCTACCGCAACCCGCAACTGCCGGGCCTGCGCATCAGCCTGAGCATCGGCCTGGCGGACTTTCGCACCACCCTCGCCTCGCCCGAACATTGGCTGGAACAGGCCGACAAGGCCCTGTACGCCGCCAAGCACCAGGGGCGCGACCAGGTCAATTTCGCCCGCGGCGAGGCCGCCCTGCTCAAGCTGGCCTATCCTGACTGAACCTTCGCCCAGGCCCCGGGCGCAGACAGCAGTTGAAGGAGTCGCCCGTACATGGACAGGAACGTCGACCTTTCATCCTCCAGCCCCACTTCGCGCCTGCAGGTGCGCAGGCTGGTAGGCGCCTTCTGCGCTCTGTTCGGCCTCGCCTGCGTGTTCACCCTGGTGGCGCTGTTCAACATCGCCGCCACGCTGGACCGCCAGGCGCTGGAGCAGAGCACCTTCCAGGCTACCCAGGCACTGGAGCAGCGGCTGGTGGCGTCGCGCCAGTTCCTCTCCAGCTACGCCGTCTGGGACGCCGCCTACGAACATCTGGTAGGCAAGGTCGACTGGCAGTGGGCGTATGACGAGAAGAACGTCGGTGAGTCGCTGTACAGCGCCAGCGGCTACGAAGGCGTGTTCGTGATCGAGGATGACCGCACCACCTATGCCCTGTTCAAGGGCAAGCCCACCGACTCACCGGCCAGCGCCCATATCGACAGTCCCCTGGCGCCGATCACCGACGCGGCGCGCAAGGCGGCACCGGCCCGCGAGCAGGTGGCCCACTTCGTGCGCTTCAACGGCTGGCCCGCGGTGCTCAGCGCGGCGGCGGTGCGCCCGGACAAAGATGTGACCGAGGCGGATGTGCGCCAGGCGCCGGTGATGGTGTTTATCGACCAACTGACCGAGGCCAAGCTCGCCGTGCTGGGCAAGGGTGCGGGCCTGACCGGCATGCGCCTGGAGAAAAATGGCGCCGCCCAGACCGGACAACCGCACATCGCCCTGGAGGAAACCGGCTATTACCTGGCCTGGAACACGCCGCTACCGGGTCGCCAGTTGCTCCACGCTTTCCTGCCGCCGCTGCTGGCGGTGCTGCTGGTGCTCGGCCTGGTGCTCCTGTACCTGTTCCGCCATGCCCTGCGCAGCTCCCGCGCCATCGACGACAGCCTGCTGCGCCTGCAGCAAAGCAACCGCGCCCTGGAGGCCAGCGAGCAGCGCTTTCGCGCAGTGGCCGAGGCCGCGTCGGACTGGATCTGGGAAACCGACCGCCAGCACCGCCTGACCTACCTGTCGCAGCGCTTCGTCAGCGTCACCGGCTACCGGCTCGAGGACTGGATAGGCCAGCCGCTAAACCAGCTGCTGGCCTGCGACACCACGCCCCTGCTGCCGTGGCTCGACAGCCAGGCCGACGACAACCCGCAGCAACTGGCCAACCTGCGCTGCAACTACGATGACGCCAGCGGGCAGAACCGCTACTGCCGCGTTTCGGCGCGCTCGATCGTCTACGAGGGCAAGCTCGCCGGCTTTCGCGGCACCGCCAGCGATATCACTGACGAAGTCGCCGCCCATGCCCGCATCCAGCACCTGTCAATGCACGATGCCCTGACTGGCCTTGCCAACCGCAACAAGCTGTCACGCCACCTTGAGCATGCGCTGTTGCGCGGCAGCGATTCACCGCCGCTGACCTTGCTGCTGCTCGACCTGGACAGTTTCAAGCCGATCAACGATTCCCTCGGCCACCCGGCCGGCGACGCGGTGTTGCAGGAAGTGGCCGGTCGCCTGCGCGACACCACCCGCGAAAATGACCTGGTGGCTCGCCTGGGCGGCGACGAGTTCGTCCTGGTGCTGCATGGCCTGGACAATCGCAGCGAGATCGATCGTTTCTGCGCCCGCCTGCTCGAGTTGCTGCAGCAACCTATAATCTACGAGGGACAACAGTTGCATATCGGCGCCAGCATTGGCATCGCCCAGACCCGAATCCAGGGCTACGATGCCGGTGAGTTGATCCGCTACGCCGATATTGCGCTGTACCAGGCCAAAGCCGACGGCAAGAATACCTGGCGTTACTTCTCGCCAGAGATGAACCAGCAGATCCAGTACCGCCGACAACTGGAAAACGACCTGCGCCGGGCGATCAAGCAGCACGAGTTCGTCCTGCACTATCAGCCACGCTATCGTCTGTACGACCTGCGCATCGTCTCGGTGGAGGCCCTGCTGCGCTGGCAGCACCCCGAGGAGGGCCTGCTCGGGCCGGACACCTTCATTCCCCTGGCCGAGCAGAGCGACCTGATCGTGCCCCTTGGTCGCTGGGTGCTGGCCGAGGCCTGCCGCAATGCCCGCGACTGGCCCGACGAACTGCTGGTCTCGGTCAACCTGTCGCCGGCGCAGTTCTCCCGCAGCGATGTGGTCGCCGATGTGCGCCAGGTACTGCTGGACACCGGCTTCCCGGCCCAGCGCCTGGAACTGGAGATCACCGAGAACGTGATGCTCAACGACATCGAGGGCGCCCTGGGCACCATGCTCGCGCTCAAGGAGCTGGGCGTGCGCCTGAACATGGACGACTTCGGCACCGGTTACTCGTCGCTGGGTTACCTGCGCACCTACCCCTTCGACAGCATCAAGATCGACAAGCGCTTCATCGCCGGACTCAGCAGCCAGAGCGGCAACGACCGGGCAGTGGTGCAGGCCATCATCAACCTGGGCAAGGCCATGGGGCTGACGGTCACCGCCGAGGGGGTGGAGACCGAGCAGCAGTTGCAGGCGCTGGACAGGGAGCAGTGCCATGAGGTGCAGGGCTACTACCTGAGCAAGCCGGTGGACCGGGCGGGTTTCGAGGCGCTGCTGGCGGGCCGCGAGGTGCGCCAGCAGGATGTGTCCTGACTCCCTCTTGATGCATGCCTTCAGCGCAGGCTGCGTTCAGCCACGATCTCCGGCAGGTCGGTGCGCTTGAGGTAGATGCGCAGCGGCTCGCCGATGTTCAGCCGATCGTCCACATGCTGCTCCAGCAGCAAGGCCAGGCGCTCCCGGCACAATGCCATGCGCGTGTCGGCCTCGGGGCGCCAGACGAACTCGTTGCAGGGGGTGATGCTGTCGTCGGCGACGTCCATGCCGAACGAATCTTCGGAAAACCGCACGATATGCATGCCGCGCTTGCCGTGGAAGCCGACAAAGCCCTTGAGCTGGTCGGCGGCGTCGCAGATGTCCTGGGAAGTGATGGCCATGGCGTAACCTCGCAAAATTCGGAAGTGACGCACGCAGGGAACGGTCACCTCTGGCGGGCGACGCGCAGGTACCAGCCTAACGCAACTGCGGGAACCTTCGCCACGCATTCTCACCCTTCCCGTTTCAGCCGGTTGGCGCCGCCACCGGGTCGACCTGCGACGCCAGCAGCGCCGCCAGCCAGTTCATGAACGCCTGGACTCGGCGCGGCACATGGCGCTGCCGGGCATACAGCAGCGACACCGGCATGGCCCGCGCCTGCCAGGGCTCGAGCAGCGATATCAGTTCTCCATTGCGCAGGTGTTCATCGACGCCCACCGCCGGTACCTGGATCAGCCCGAGCCCTGCCAGGCAGGCGGCGGAATAGGCTTCGGCATTGTTCACCGTGACCACGCCGGCCATGGCCTGAAAGCGCAGCTCGCCCTCCTGCACGTATTCGAACCCGGCGCTGCGGGCACCGAGGTTGCGCACGTAGTGGACCAACCGATGGCCGGCCAGATCCTGCAGGTTCCGTGGCACGCCGTGACGCTCGAGGTAGGCGGGGCTGGCACAGTTGCGCATGCTCAGTCGCCCCACCGGGCGGGCGACCACGTCCAGTTCGCTGAGCGCGCCGATGCGCATCACGCAGTCGAAGCCTTCGCGCAGCAGGTCGACCTGGCGGTCGGTGCAACTAAGCTCCACTTCCAGGCGCGGGAAACGCTCGAGAAACCCTGGCAGCGCCGGCACAATCAGCCGCCGCGCCATCATGGTCGGCAGGTCGATGCGCAGGCGCCCAGTCAGCTCGGCATCGTCGGCGCTGAACAGGCTTTCGATCTCGTCCATGCCCGACAGCAGGTCCTTGCTGCGCTCGTAGAGCACGGCGCCGTCCTGGGTGGTCTGCACCCGCCGCGTGGTGCGGTTGAACAGGCGCGTGCCGAGCAACCGTTCCAGCGCCCGCACCTGCTCGGAGACGGTCGAACGCGGCAGGCCCAGGCTTTCGCCGGCCAGGGTGAAACTGCTCAGTTCGCTGACCCTGACAAAAGTGCGCAACAGCTCCAGCTTGTTCATGACGGGCTCCGATTGTCCATTCAATACGAACAGTATTTCCGGAATCCGTGGATTTAACAGCCATCAACCGATCAATAACCTGTCATTCCCCCCCCCCCCAACGAGGTAACCGACATGACTCGCAAGATCGCACTGATCACCGGCGCCAGCCGCGGCCTGGGCAAGAACACCGCCGAACACCTGGCCGCTCGCGGAATCGACATCATCGGCACCTACCACAGCAAGGCCGACGAGGCCCACGCCGTGGCCGCCTCGCTCGAACAGGCCGGCGTGCGCGCCGCCATGCTGCAACTGGATGTCAGCGACAGCGCCAGCTTTGCCGCCTTCGCCGAGCGCCTGGGCGACACCCTCGAACAGCAGTTTGGCCGCCGCCAGCTGGACTTCCTGGTGAACAACGCCGGCATCGGCCTGAACGTGCCGTTCAGCGAGACCAGCGAAGTGCAATTCGACCAGTTGCTGAACATCCAGCTCAAGGGGCCGTTCTTCCTCACCCAGCGCCTGCTGCCGCTGCTGGCCGACGGCGGGCGCATCGTCAACATCTCCACCGGCCTGACCCGCTTCGCCCTGCCCGGCTACGCCGCCTATGCGGCCATGAAGGGCGCCATGGAAGTGCTGACCCGCTACCAGGCCAAGGAGCTGGGGGCGCGCGGTATTCGCGTGAACATTCTCGCGCCGGGCGCCATCGAGACCGACTTCGGCGGTGGCGTGGTGCGCGACAACCAGCAGGTTAACGACTACATCGCCAGCAACACGGCACTGGGACGCGTCGGCCTACCCGACGACATCGGTGCGGCCATCGCCCTGTTGCTGGAGGACGGCAATGGCTGGATCACGGGGCAGCGGCTGGAAGTTTCTGGGGGGATGTTCCTCTAGGCACGCGTTGCCCAGTCGATGCGCAGTTCCTGTGCAATCGGCCTTGTGTCGCGAAAGGGGCGCGAAGCGGCCCCAGTAATCTTTGCGTCAACGCCGAAATCCTGGGGCTGCTTCGCAGCCCTTTCGCGACACAAGGCCGCTCCCACAATCCTGGTCGTTCAAGCGCGGCTCAGGGCCTGATGCAGCGCTGCCACGGCGGGTAGTGCCAAGGCCTCATGGGACATGCACAATCCGACCCGACGGCGCAGCGTCAGGCCGCTGCCCGGCTGCCAGTAGACGCCCGGGCAACGCTCGACCAGCGACTGCGGCAACCAGGCCGCGCCCTGCCCGGCGGCGACCATGGCCAGGACCCGTTGCAACGAACCGGCCTGGCCGACCTGCTCCCCCCCGTCATACAAGCCCATCAAGCGTTGGTGCGACGGGTGCTGCGGGCAGGTGATCCAGCGTCCGTCCGGCTGGCTGCCGGTGGCCATCACCCGCACGAACGCTTCCTCCCACAGCGGCAGGAACAGTTCGTCCTCACAGCGCTGAGACTCGTCCGCCAGGCGTGCATCACCGTCGCAGCCCTCCAGCAGGGTCAACTGCAAGCCCGCCACCGCCTGGCTGGCCAGACGCACGCAGGCCTCGACCTGGGCCGGTGCGATGTCGGCCTCGATGCCCAGCGCCAACGGCACCCGCTCCTGCCCCTGACGAAACCGCAGGCGCAGGGCCTCGGCCTCGGCCACCATGCGACAGGCCTGGGGATAGAGCTCGCGGGCCTGCTCGCTGACTTCGACCCCGCGGGCTTGGCGCAGGAACAATTCGGCGCCCAGCTCCTCTTCCAGCTGGCGAATGGTCACCGACAAAGTCGGCTGGGCCACGCACAAACGCTGGGCGGCTACCGTGATGTTGCGCGCTTCGAAGACGGCGATAAATGCCTTGAGGTGACGAATATCCATAGATAGAACCGATGCCAGCCAGAGAAATAAGCCGTTTTTCATGGCCGCAGACGCAATCTAGAATCCTGGCCATCGAAAGCGATTATGCCTGGGAGGCAACCATGAACAAACCCTTGATCATTGTCACTGGCGCCAGCTCCGGTATCGGCGCCGCCACCGCCCAGCGATTCTCCGCTGCGGGTCATCCACTGCTGCTGATCGCCCGACGCCTGGAACGCCTCGAGGCGCTGGCGCTTCCCGATTGCCTGTGCCGCGCCGTGGATATCCGCGACCGGGCGGCGCTGGTGGCTGCCGTGGCCGAGGCCGAAGCGCTGTACGGCCCGGCCGATGCCCTGGTGAACAACGCCGGGGTGATGCTGCTGGGGCAGGTGCACGAGCAGGATCCGGAGCAGTGGGAGCGCATGTTCGACATCAACGTCAAGGGATTGCTCAACGGCGTGCAGGCGCTGGTCGGCGGGATGATCGAGCGGCGCCACGGCACGCTGATCAACGTCAGTTCCGTGGCCGGGCGCAAGACCTTCCCCAACCATGTGGCCTATGTGGGCAGCAAGTTCGCCGTGCACGGGCTGTCGGAGAACCTGCGCGAAGAGTTGGCGCCGCATAATGTGCGGGTGGTGACCATCGCCCCGGGCGCGGTGGAGACCGAGCTGCTCGGGCACACCACCGACGAGGGTATCAAGCGCGACTACGAAGCGTGGAAGGCCAATGATATGGGCGGCGTGGTACTGAGCGCCGAGGATGTCGCCGGGGCGATCGCCTGGGCCTACCAGCAGCCGCAGCAGGTTTGCATTCGCGAGATCGTGCTGGCGGCGACCGCTCAACAACCCTGAGATGAATGCGCCCCGTACGTCGGCAAGCCCCGTCCGGCGATGAAAATCCAGGCAAAAAAATGGGCGACCGAAGTCGCCCTAAATGCCTTGCGTGCTCATGGATCGGGAAGGATCAGCGCTGATTACGCTTTTTCGAGTCCTTCCAGATGAAAATGCCCAGACCGGCGAAGAACGCCAACATCAACCCGACCGTTACCACACCGGCGATAACCACGTTGTCGAAGAACATGTCGGCCCCTCCCTTGATGTGCCGTCATCCGATGGGTGCAAGGTAACCAATGCCGGGAGGGGGAAAATTGACCGGAGTCAATGGCGCCCGGAGCCGGGCGCGCGAGGCGGGTGCAGGGTTGACCTGCATCAAGTTTCAGCGCTTCTTGGGTTTGCCCTTGGGCTTTTTCTTCTTGGCCTGGGCCAGCGGCATGGCCTGTTCGAAGGCCTGGCGCATGTCGTTCAGGCGCTTGTCGTTGAGGTCGTGGATGCGTTTGGCGCGTTCGGCGCCGAAATCGATCAGGTTGTCTTGGCTCATGGCGGGCTCGACGGACAGCAGAGGCCTTTATGATGAAGGCAAGCGGCAGTGCTGACTAGTCAGACTTCGATATCCACCAGCAACCCCTGGCGCGTGCGCTCGCCCATCGGCGCCACCGGCACGGTGTTGTCGGCGTTGAGCTCTTCGCCCGGCACGGCCTCGTACCGATCGCCTTCAGCCTGCTTGCGCCTTTTTTGCTGACGGCGTTGCTCGTCGCGCAGCAGCAGGGCCTGCTCTTGGGGATCACGATGATTCTTCAGGTCAATGGTGCCATCGCTGGAGGTCGGCTGCGTGGGTACCACCGGCGCAATGGTCGGCGGTGGCTTGACCGGGTCGTGTTGCGAGGTCACGGGGGCGGCACTGAGCGGGATGATCGGCGGCAGCATGGTGGGTCTCCTGTAGCCTTGTTGTCGGCTGGTGGTGCGCCGCCTTGAATGCCTGCGGTCAAAGGTGTGCGGCGTGTCACAGCGCCGCACTGCGCTGGATTATAGCGCGGGATTACTCAGCCTCGTCGTCCGGGTCATCGTCTGGCGCGGCGCTCGACTCGCTCCAAGGCCGCTTGTAGACCTGCTGCCAGACCGCGTCCATGTGCTCGCGCACGACCTGCGGGGCGCTCTTGAGCGAGGCGCTATCCTCGCGCTCGCCGCCGAACGCGTCTTCACCGGGCGGGCTGATCAGCGACTGGCCGGTTATTGTGTAGATCGCTTGGCCCTCACGCATCTCGATGGCGATGTCGTGGGGGTCGATGCCGCCGCCGCAGAAGGCGTGGCTGGCCACGGTGACTTCGGCGACGCCGTCCTTGTTCAGGTCACCGACATCGCTGACGTCGGTATAAAAGTCGACGTCCAGGTCCAGTCCGGCGCAGGTGGTCTCCTGCTCGATCTGCCAGCGCGCCTTGAAAGCATCACCGCCGGCGGCGCGGCCATACAAGGTGGCCTTGAGCACCACCTTGTCGACTTCTTCCTCGGTGTCGGGGTCGGTGGCCTGGCCATCGACACGGCTCAGCACCAGCAGGCCTTCACCCTCGCGGTCGTGGAAGTGCACACTCTTGATCGGTGTCTGCACACCGAGCACTTCGAGTTGCTCGACCGGAATCGGCGGCAGGACTTCGAAGCTCTTCTGTTCGCAGGCGGCCAGCAGCGCGAGGCTGCCCAGGCCCAGAGTGACGTTCAACCAGCGGTGCTTGGCAACCATGTTGGCGCGTGGCCCTCGTGACAGGACGGTATTCGTCGATGAAAGCGCTAGACTCTTCACATTCATTGGTCTGGCGAAGCCGATCCGTTAACATAGCCGGCTTTTTCATCGCGGGAGTTTTGGCAGTATGGCGCAGCAGTATCAACCGGGGCAACGCTGGATCAGCGACAGCGAAGCCGAGCTCGGTCTTGGGACCATCCTGGCGCAGGATGGCCGTCTGTTGACCGTGCTCTACCCGGCCACGGGCGACACCCGCCAGTACTCGCTACGCAATGCGCCGCTGACCCGCGTGCGCTTCTCGCCCGGCGACCTGATCACCCACTTCGAAGGCTGGAAGCTGACCGTGCAGGAAGTCGAGGACATCGACGGCCTGATGGTCTACCACGGCATCGATGGCCAGAACCAGCCGCGCACCCTGCCCGAGACGCAGCTGTCAAACTTCATCCAGTTCCGCCTTGCCAGCGACCGCCTGTTTGCCGGGCAGATCGACCCGCTGTCGTGGTTCTCGCTGCGCTACAACACCCTGCAGCACACCAGCAAGCAGATGCTCTCCCCCTTGTGGGGCCTGGGCGGTGTGCGCGCCCAACCCATCGCCCACCAGTTGCACATCGCCCGTGAAGTGGCCGACCGCATCGCTCCCCGGGTATTGCTGGCCGACGAAGTGGGCCTGGGCAAGACCATCGAGGCTGGCCTGGTAATCCACCGCCAGCTGCTGTCCGGGCGGGCCAATCGCGTGCTGATCCTGGTACCCGAGAACCTCCAGCACCAGTGGCTGGTGGAAATGCGCCGACGCTTCAACCTGCAAGTGGCACTGTTCGACGCCGAGCGCTTCATCGAAAGCGACGCCAGCAACCCGTTCGAGGATGCCCAGCTGGCGCTGGTCGCCCTGGAATGGCTGGTCGAGGACGAGAAGGCCCAGGACGCGCTGTTTGCCGCCGGCTGGGACCTGATGGTGGTCGACGAAGCACACCACCTGGTCTGGCACGAGGAACAGGCCAGCGCCGAGTATGCGCTGGTCGAGCAACTGGCCCAGGTCATCCCGGGCGTGCTGCTGCTCACCGCCACCCCGGAACAGCTCGGCCAGGACAGCCACTTCGCCCGCCTGCGCCTGCTCGACCCCAACCGTTTCCACGACCTTGCCGCATTCCGTGCCGAGAGCGAAAACTATCGCCCGGTCGCTGAAGCGGTGCAGGAACTGCTCGACGAAGGCCGTCTGTCGGCCAAGGCCCACGCTACTATCCAAGGCTTCCTCGGTGCCGAAGGCGAAGCCCTGCTGGCCGCGGTCAGCGATGGCGACAGCCAGGCCAGCGCCCGTCTGATCCGCGAGCTGCTCGACCGCCACGGTACCGGCCGCGTGCTGTTTCGCAACACCCGCGCGGCAATCCAGGGCTTCCCCGAGCGCCAGCTGCACCCCTACCCGCTGGCCAACCCCGACGCCTACGCCGAGCTGCCCTCGGGCGAGCGTGCCGAGTTGTACCCGGAAGTGGCCTTCCAGGCCCAGGGCGAGACCGGCGACGACGAGCGCTGGTGGCGTTTCGATCCACGGGTCGACTGGCTGATCGACACCCTGAAGATGCTCAAGCGCACCAAGGTCCTGGTGATCTGCGCCCACGCCGAGACCGCCATGGACCTGGAAGACGCCCTGCGCGTGCGTTCCGGCATCCCGGCCACGGTGTTCCATGAAGGCATGAGCATCCTCGAGCGCGACCGTGCCGCCGCCTATTTCGCCGATGAGGAATTCGGCGCCCAGGTGCTGATCTGCTCCGAGATCGGCAGTGAGGGCCGCAACTTCCAGTTCGCCCACCACCTGGTGATGTTCGACCTGCCGGCGCACCCCGACCTGCTCGAGCAGCGCATCGGCCGTCTCGACCGGATCGGCCAGAAACACACGATCCAGTTGCACATCCCGTACCTGCAGGACAGCCCGCAGGAGCGCCTGTTCCAGTGGTACCACGAAGGCCTCAACGCCTTTCTCAACACCTGCCCGACCGGCAACGCCCTGCAGCATCAGTTCGGCCCGCGCCTGCTGCCACTGCTGGCCGACAGTGACGAGAAGAGCTGGAGCAAGCTGGTGGCCGAGGCCCGCGCCGAGCGCGAGCGCCTGGAAGCCGAGCTGCATACCGGCCGCGACCGCCTGCTGGAGCTCAACTCCGGCGGTGCCGGCGAAGGCCAGGCGCTGGTCGAGGCCATTCTCGAACAGGACGACCAGTTCGCCCTGCCGATCTATATGGAAACCCTGTTCGACGCCTTCGGCATCGACAGCGAGGACCATTCGGAAAACGCCCTGATCCTCAAGCCGAGCGAGAAGATGCTCGATGCCAGCTTCCCGCTGGGCGACGACGAAGGCGTGACCATCACCTACGACCGTGGCCAGGCGCTGTCGCGCGAGGACATGCAGTTCCTCACCTGGGAACACCCGATGGTCCAAGGTGGCATGGACCTGGTGCTGTCCGGTTCGATGGGCAACACCGCGGTTGCGCTGATCAAGAACAAGGCGCTCAAGCCCGGCACCGTGCTGCTCGAACTGCTCTACGTCAGTGAAGTGGTCGCCCCCCGCAGCCTGCAGCTGGGCCGTTACCTGCCGCCGGCGGCGCTGCGCTGCCTGCTGGATACCAACGGCAACGACCTGGGCCCGCGGGTGGCGTTCGAAACCCTTAACGACCAGCTCGAAAGCGTGCCCAAGGCCAGCGCCAACAAGTTCGTCCAGGCCCAGCGCGACGTGCTGGCCAAGCGCATCGCCGCCGGCGAGGCCAAGGTCCTGCCGACCCACAACGAACGCGTGGCCCAGGCCCGGCAGCGGCTCACCGCCGAGGCCGACGAGGAACTGGCGCGCCTGACCGCGCTGAAGGCCGTGAACCCGAGCGTGCGTGACAGCGAGATCGATGCCCTGCGCAAGCAGCGTGAAGAAGGGCTGGCGGCGCTGGACAAAGCGGCGCTGCGCCTTGAGGCGATCCGGGTGCTTGTCGCGGGTTGATCTCAATAGAGGTCATCGCGGGGCAAGCCCGCTCCCCCGAGCCCGTCAGGGATTCGAGGGAGCGGGCTTGCCCCGCGATCGCGTCGGCCAGTCGATATTCATTTAGACCATCCAGCTATTGCCTTCATATCCAAATGGTAGAAATCAAAGTGCCATTAATCAGGAAGGCTTAAGCACCCGTTTCTATACTCCTGCAGGAACAGTCTCCATCCGTGCTATTTGGGGACGAGTGAAGACTCGACGAAGAGGCCTGCAATGGAGTGGCTGGGACTGCAATTGTTCGCCGAGCTGCCGGCGACCGGACAGATCATCCTCGACTGCCGACACAACCCCTTCCTGGTGCTGCTCGCCTTCGTCGTGGCCAGCGCCGCCTGTTTTGCCACCCTGGACATGAGCGAACGCCAGAGCCAATGCGAGGACCGCTTCGCCCGTCGGCAATGGCGAGTGCTTGGCGCCTGCTGCCTGGCCGGCGGGATCTGGGCCATGCACTTCATCAGCATGCTGGCGTTCCAGGCACCGCTGGAGATCCACTTCGACGCACCGCTGACAGGCTTGTCGCTGCTGGTGGCCCTGCTCGCCGCCTGGCTGGCGATGAACAGCCTCAATCGCAGCGAAATGCGCCTGCGCCACTATCTGCAGACCGCGCTGTTCATCGGCCTGGGCATCAGCATCATGCACTACACCGGCATGGCCGCCCTGCAGACCAGCGCCCAGCAGTACTACCAGACCGGCCTGCTGCTCGCCTCCATCGGCATCGCCGTGCTCGTCAGCCTGGTGGCGCTGCTGATGGCCCGCTACTTCCGCAAGGGCAGCGGCACCCTGCACCTGTTGCTCAAGTATGGCGCCAGCCTGCTGATGGCCGGCGGCATCGTGCTGACTCATTTCACCGGCATGGCGGCCATGACCCTGGTGATTCCCGGCGAAACCGCCCTGCGCCTGCCCTCGGCCGACAACAGTCTGCAGTTGGCACTGACCATCGCTGTCATCACCCTGCTGATCAGCGCTGGCAGCATCAGCGCGGCGCTGGCCGACAAGAAGCTGCAGAGCAAGGAGCACGACCTGCGCCGGGTCAATGTGTTGCTCAGCCAGCTCGACCAGGCCCGGGCTTCGCTGCAGCAGGCAGCCCACTACGATGCCCTGACCAACCTGGTCAACCGCCGCGGCTTCAACCAGGTGTTCGCCGAGCGCCTGGCCGAACAGGCCGCCCATGAGGGCATGCTGGCGGTGATGTTCCTCGACATCGACCATTTCAAGCGCATCAACGACAGCCTCGGGCATGCTGCCGGCGACGAACTGCTCAAGGTGATCGCCGGCCATATCAAGGCCGCCACCCGCGGTCAGGACCTGGTGGCGCGCTTCGGTGGCGATGAGTTCTGCATCGTCACCAGCCTCAACAGCCGCGACGAGGCCCGCCACCTGGCCCAGCGCATCATGCAGCGGATGAAGGAGCCGATCGACCTGGCGGGCCGGCGCATGGTCATGACCACCAGCATCGGCATCAGCATCTTCCCCGATGACGGCCAGAGCACCGAGGAACTGCTGAAGAACGCCGACCTGGCGCTGTACCAGTCCAAAGGCTGCGGGCGCAACAGCCTGAACTTCTTCAACAACGGCCTGAAGACCCGTGCCACCTTGGAGCTGCAACTGGAGGAGGAACTGCGCGTGGCGCTGTTCGAGGAGCGCGGCCTATGCGTGCACTACCAGCCGATCTACGACCTGCGCAGCGGCCAGGTGGCCAAGCTCGAGGCCCTGGTACGCTGGCAGCACCCGCAGCACGGCCTGCTCAGCCCCGAGCGTTTCATCTGCATCGCCGAGGCCAACGGCCTGATCGCCGAACTGGACCTGTGGGTGCTGCGCCGGGCCTGCGAGGACCTGGCCCAGCTCAATCGCCACGGCTATGGCGAACTGAAGGTCACGGTGAACTGCTCGGCGCTCACCCTCGGCCGCGAGGAGCTGGCCACCGAGGTGGAGATGGCGCTGTTCCAGGCCGGCCTGGCGCCGCGCCAGCTGGAACTGGAGGTCACCGAAAACGCGCTGATGGGCGACATTCATCACACCATCAGCCTGCTCAAGCGCATCCGCGCCCAGGGCGTGGCGCTGTCGATCGACGACTTCGGCACCGGCTATTCGTCATTGGCCTACCTGAAACGGCTGCCGCTGGACGTGCTGAAGATCGACCGCTCGTTCATCCAGGACGTGCCGGGCAGCCAGAAGGACCGGGAAATCGTCCAGGCAATCATCATCATGGCCCACACCCTGCACCTGAAGGTGGTCACCGAAGGCGTCGAGACCGTCGAGCAGCATGAGTTCCTCGCCTGCCATGGCTGCGACTACCTGCAGGGCTACCTGCTCAGCCGGCCGGTGCCGCTGGCCGAGCTACGGCCGATCCTCGAACGCCTCGACCGCCAATCGGGCGAGCTCAGTCCTTGTTGCGATACAGCGTTACCAGAGTCGCCGGATCTTTTTGCAGATAACCCTGGCTACCGTGCAGGCGCATCAGCTGCGCGGCGAGGCCACTGAGCGGCGTCGCCGAGCCCTGCTCGCGGGAAAATTTCACCGCGGTATCGAGGTCCTTGAGCAAGGTGCGCACGTGCCACTTGACCGGCTCGAAGCGGCTCTCGGCCATCTGCGGGGCAAGGATCTGCAGCGGCCTGGAGTCGGCGAATCCGCCGGCCAGCGCCTCGGCGATCAGCCGCGCATCGACCCCTGACTGCTCAGCCAGGGCCACCACCTCGGCGATCACCAGCGCATTGCAGGCCACGATCATCTGGTTGCACGCCTTCGTCACCTGGCCGGCGCCCACCGCGCCCATGTGCGTGACCCGCTGGCCCAGGGTCAGCAGCACCGGCCGCGCCCGCTCGAGATCATCGGCCTCGCCGCCGACCATGATCGCCAGGGTACCCGCCTCGGCCCCCGGCGTGCCGCCGGACACCGGTGCATCGAGCCAGGCCATGCCGCACAGGGCGGCCAGCTCCGCGGCCATTTCACGGGTGGCGGTTGGCTCCAGGCTGGAGAAGTCCACCAGCAGCTGACCACTGCGCCCGCCATGGGCGATGCCCTGCTCGCCGAACACCACCTCGCGCACCACCGCCGTGTCGGCCAGGCACAGCAGCACCATGTCCGTCGCCTGGCACAGCTCGGCGGGGCTGGCGGCCAGTTGCGCACCGGCGGCGACCAGCTCGGCGCACTTGCCCGGACTGCGGTTCCACACGGTCAACGGATACCCGGCGGCCAGCAACCGACGGCACATCGGCAGGCCCATCAGGCCAATCCCGGCAAAACCCAACGAAGGCAATGCAGTACTCATGAGCGACTCCAGATTAAAGAAGCGTGACAAACGGACGATGCAATGCGGGTGCGAACGGAAAAACCTTAGTCCGACTAAGGAAACCCCCTATCGCATAAGAAAAAGACGCACTGATAAAGTCGCGAAATTTCTCCGTGATGGCTAGATGATATGCATCACCGGGAAGCCAACCACTCCAGGCAAATGGCGCACTATGACCTCTACGAACACTTCTGCCAATGCGGTCCCCGAGCCGACCCTCAGCCCCACTTCGCTGACTGCCGGCAGTGCTCGAGACCTTCCCGCCGCCCGCAGCATGCCGGCGCAGCAGTACCTGTACTTCACCGAGCAGGACATCCAGCGCATCCTCGACAACCTCGACGGCCTGCGCGACCTGGTGTTTCCGCCGAACCTGCACGTGGAGGACGAGGACCAGCTGCGCCTGGAGCAGCAGTTCCCGTCGGTGTGCCTGATTGGCCTGGGCCGCTGCGGCTCGAACATCGCCCTGGACGTGGCGGAACTGGTATACAACGCCCGCACCTTCTTCCTCAATGAGTACAACAACGAGGACCGCTTCAAGGGTGAAGCAGGCTACAGCCCGGCGCGCTGGATCCGCCAGAACCTGCGCCTGGTGCAGAACAAGGCCGCCAAGCCGGTGTTCCTGGTCGAGCCGCTGGTGATGCTGGGCGACCTGGACAAGGACATCGCCGGGCGCATCCGCTTCTCGCGCAAGGGCGAGCGTGGCGGCTTCCTGCGTGACTACAGCAAGATGAAGATCATGGACCTGTCCGAGGTGCATGCCGGGGGTGCCGGTAACGCGCCGATCCTTGGCCAGTACCTGGCCAAGATCATCCTCAACAAGGACACCCAGCGCTTCTCCAGCGCCGACTGGAAACTGATCCACTCGTACCTGATCGACTCCTGCGGCATCAAGGCCAACCAGTCGCGCCTGTACTTCTACATCTTCAGCGCCGGCGGCGGCACAGGTTCAGGGATGGCCTCGGAATTCGGCCTGGCCCAGCAGTACTCGTACATGAACAAGACCTTCGACACCAAGCCGGCCGACGAGAACGACGGCAAGAGCGGGCACTCGTTCGTCTTCGAGCCGATCTTCACCAGCGGCATCTGCGTGCTGCCCAACGCCTCCGACCACCGCAGCGAAATGTCCGAGGCGCTGCACATCAACGCCGGACGTCTGCTATGCAAATACCTGTCGGAGGAATGGGACTTCTCGTACAACTTCGACAATGAAGACAGCAGCGAAGCCAGCGTCATGGGCCGTATCCGCCCATGGAACGCGATGATGCTGATCTCCAACGACATCATGCGCTACGCCGAGGAGAGCGATGACGGCACGATCCAGAACATCGACGTCAACGCCATGGAGAAGCACGCCAACCAGTACATCTCCCAGCAGATCTTCAACATCCTCACCGCCCAGGCGGTGACCACCGACTACGACCAGAACTACTTCCGTCGCGCCGGCATCGACATCGGCGAGACCATTCGCCTGGACGCCAACGACCTGTTCATGAGCCTGGCCGGCCCCGTGGCCATCGCCTACGCCGAATCGGTGGTGCCGGAAGTGCCACCTGCAGGGTCGGACAAGTTCAAGGTGTTCGAGCGCGAGCAGCCGCGCCTGGATATCGACGACCTGTTCTTCCGCTCCATCGACCTGCCGCACTTCAACAAGCAGACTCAGGCCATCGAGGGCATCAGCCTGCTGCCGATCGAGTCGCGCCGCTACCGCGCCGCGCTGGAGCAGTACCAGGCCTCGGGCTACGACGCCGCGGCCCTGCACGACCTGCACTTCTTCAAGAACTGCTCGTCGGTGGTGTCGATCGTCTCCCTGCCCAAGGACTACAAGCTGTCGTACATGGACCTGAACCGGCTCAAGACCCACCTCAACAGCCTGTTCCCCAACACCACGCTCAAGCGCTACGCGTTGGTGATCGGCGCCTCGGCCAACCTGTCACTGACCACCCTGATCGCCAAGAGCCCTTGCCTGTCGGACGACTTCCTGACCCTGATCGTGGCGTTCATCAAGCGCTGCTTCGCGCGCAACCCGTACCGCTTCGACGACACCATGGACAACGCGATCCTGGAGTTCATCACCAGCGAGCACTTCGATGAAGACAGCATCGACGACCTGCTCAACGAGTTCGAGAACCCGGCGAAGATCCTCGACACCAACTGGTACGCAATCAAGCCGATGTACGAGAAGAAATACCGCGAGCTGATCAACGACAAGAGCCGCTTCGTCTCGATCAACGATATCCGCCTGTCGCGCGAGTGCGTGAAGAAGGCAGTGAAGTACCTGCGCGAGATCTTCCGCCATCGCATCGGCAAGACCCGGGTGATTTCGCTGAACAGCCATACAGGGCGCGTGGACTACTGAAAACCATCGCGGGGCAAGCCCGCTCCCACGAGGAGGCTTCGTGGGAGCGGGCTTGCCCCGCGATCATTTCGGCGGCGTATTACGCATGCCGTAAACTGTTACCGCCCCGCCAAATCACCCCGCCACTGTTACCAACTTCCACCTTACGTGAGCGTCAACGCGCACCATCACGAGGCGTATGCGCGTTTTTGCGCACTAAAAAAGCGCTTGCTTATTCCGCTTTCTTCGCCTGGATCACGATGAACGGCGAAACCACCACCGCCCAGATCTCTGGATCGCGGGTTTGCAGGTCGAGCGCCTGCTCAGCAGACACCGCTCCGACAGTGCCATCATTACGCCACTTGGCGAAGATCTCGCTGCGATTCTCGGCCATCGCCTCGGCAACGGTGATCAGGTCGAGGCTGGGGTCGACCCAAATCAGGTCACCCTTGGCCCAGAAACGCTCCAGGGCTTTCCACTCGATGACGGCGGTCTCGCCGAGCAATTTGGCATAGAGGGTGCTTACTTGATCAGTCATGGGTCTACCTGCGCAAAGATCGTCCAACAAAAAGGCCGGCATTTTTGCAGAAAAACCTGGTTTCAAATACGTAATTTGGTCGATCAGGCCCGAACTTGTGGGGGCGGGCCGCGGATACCGGCAAAGTGATGGCGCTTTTCTGTATCTTTATGTCGACCAGGCGACACCCCTCGAAACAGACGCTTTTCGCCCGCTTTTCAAGCGCTCGGACGGCGCTCTACACTGTACCGGTACAGTTCCGGGACATGTTCCGGGGGAAGGTGGGCTCACGGCATGGCGTAGCCAGGCCGTAGATCCCGCCCGGTCTGTAGCCCTGGCCTCAGGACTATAAGAATTACAACAGAATGAGTGGAGCACTATGATCAAGATTTCCAAGCTGTTTGCCGCGATGGTTCTGGCCGGAGTCGCCAGCCATTCGTTTGCCGCCGACACCATCAAGATCGGCATCGCCGGTCCCAAGACCGGGCCGGTGACCCAGTACGGCGACATGCAGTTCGTCGGCGCCAAACAGGCTATCAAGGACATCAACGCCAAGGGCGGCGTCGATGGCAAGATGCTCGAAGCCGAGGAATACGACGACGCGTGCGACCCTAAACAGGCCGTGGCCGTCGCCAACAAAGTGGTCAACGATGGCGTCAAGTACGTGATCGGCCACCTCTGCTCCAGCTCCACCCAGCCTGCGTCCGACATCTACGAAGACGAAGGCGTGATCATGATCACCCCCGCCGCCACCTCCCCGGACATCACCAGCCGTGGCTACAAGATGGTCTTCCGCACCATCGGCCTGGACAGCGCCCAGGGCCCGGCCGCCGGCAACTACATCGCCGACCACGTCAAGCCGAAGGTCGTTGCGGTCCTGCACGACAAGCAGCAGTACGGCGAAGGCATCGCCACCGCGGTCAAGACCACCCTCGAGAAGAAAGGCACCAAGGTCGCCGTCTTCGAAGGCCTGAACGCCGGTGACAAGGACTTCTCCTCGATCATCCAGAAGCTCAAGCAGAACAACGTCGACTTCGTCTACTACGGCGGCTACCACCCGGAGCTGGGCCTGATCCTGCGCCAGGCGCAAGAGAAGGGCCTGAAGGCCAAGTTCATGGGTCCGGAAGGCGTGGGTAACGACTCCATCTCGCAGATCGCCCAGAATGCCTCCGAAGGCCTGCTGGTCACCCTGCCGAAATCGTTCGACGCCGACCCTGCGAACAAGGCCATCGTCGACGCCATCAAGGCCGACGGCAAGGACCCGAGCGGTCCGTTCGTGTTCCCGGCCTATTCGGCTGTCCAGCTGATCGCCGAAGGCATCAAGGCCGCCAAGTCCGAAGACACCGACAAGGTGGCTGCCGCCATCCACGCCGGTACCTTCAAGACCCCGACCGGCGACCTGTCCTACGATGAGAAAGGCGACCTGAAGGACTTCAAGTTCGTGGTCTACGAATGGCACTTCGGCAAGCCGAAGACCGAAGTCTCCCCTCAGTAACTGCGTGACTAATAGCTGACCGAGAAGCCCACTGTGCGAGCAGTGGGCTTTGTTTTACGAGGTTCTATGGACCTGATTCCCGTGATCCGGGAGCCGGTTCACCTGAAAATCTTAAAACCGTCACCCGCGGTTTCCTGGTTGTGCCCGCACAAGATCACGTGGCGTAGACCACGAGAACATGGGCCGGGGTCATCCCCCGCCAGAGAAATGCAAATCAGGTTTTTAGGAGCGCTGTAATGCCTGAGATCTACCATTTCCTACAACAACTGGTTAACGGATTGACCATCGGCAGTACCTACGCGCTGATCGCCATCGGTTACACGATGGTGTACGGCATCATCGGCATGATCAACTTCGCCCACGGCGAGGTGTACATGATCGGTTCCTACGTGGCCTTCATCGCCCTCGCCGGGCTGGCCATGATGGGTATCCACTCGTTGCCGATCCTGATGACCGTGGCCTTCGTCGCCACGATCTTCGTCACCAGTGCCTACGGCTACAGCATCGAACGGGTCGCCTACCGACCGCTGCGCAACAGCAACCGGCTGATCCCGCTGATCTCCGCCATCGGCATGTCGATCTTCCTGCAGAACACCGTCCTGCTGTCGCAGGACTCCAAGGACAAGTCCATCCCCAACCTGATCCCCGGCAGCTTCTCGTTCGGCCCGGGCGGCGCGGAGGAGGTGCTGGTCTCGTACATGCAGATCCTGGTGTTCGTGGTGACCCTCGTCGCCATGACCTGCCTGACCCTGTTCATCTCCCGTTCTCGCCTGGGTCGCGCCTGCCGCGCCTGCGCCGAGGACATCAAGATGGCCAACCTGCTGGGCATCAACACCAACAACATCATCGCCCTGACCTTCGTCATCGGCGCCGCGCTGGCGGCGGTGGCTGCCGTGCTGCTGAGCATGCAGTACGGGGTGATCAACCCCAACGCCGGTTTCCTGGTGGGCCTGAAGGCCTTCACCGCGGCGGTACTGGGCGGCATCGGCAGCATCCCGGGCGCCATGCTCGGCGGGCTGGTGCTGGGCGTGGCCGAAGCGTTCGGCGCCGACATCTTCGGCGACCAGTACAAGGACGTGGTGGCATTCGGTCTTTTGGTTCTTGTCCTGCTGTTCCGGCCGACCGGCATCCTGGGCCGCCCGGAGGTTGAAAAAGTATGAACAGAAATCTCAAACAGGCGTTCTTCAGCGCCTTGCTGGTCTGGGCCGTGGCCTTCCCGGTGCTGGGCTTGAAACTCAGCATCGACGGCATCAGCCTGATCGTGCACAGCCAGGGCTCGTTCACCATCAGCATCATCGCCGCGTGCTCGGTGCTGATGTTCCTGCGCGTGTTGTTCGACAAGCAGTGGAGCGCGGTGATGGGCCGCCGCTCGGAGCGCAAGCTGGTACCACCTTCGGTGACCAACTTCCTCACCCTGCCGAAGACCCAGCGCTGGGTCATCATGGGGCTGATCGTGGCGGCGCTGATCTGGCCGTTCTTCGGCTCGCGCGGCGCGGTCGACATCGCCACCTTGATCCTGATCTACGTGTTGCTGGGCCTGGGCCTGAACATCGTGGTGGGGCTTGCGGGCCTGCTCGACCTGGGTTACGTCGGCTTCTATGCCGTCGGCGCCTACAGCTACGCGATGCTCTCGCACTACCTGGGCTGGAGCTTCTGGGTGTGCCTGCCGATCGCCGGCCTGATGGCCGCCACCTTCGGTTTCCTGCTCGGCTTCCCGGTGCTGCGCCTGCGCGGCGACTACCTGGCGATCGTGACCCTGGGCTTCGGCGAGATCATCCGCCTGTTCCTGCGTAACCTCACCGACTGGACCGGCGGCCCCAACGGCATCAGCAACATCCCCAAGCCGGAGTTCTTCGGCCTGACCTTCGAACGCCGCGCCGCCGAGGGCATGCAGACCTTCCACGAGTTCTTCGGGCTGGAATACAACTCGATCAACAAGGTGATCTTCCTCTACCTGGTGGCCCTGCTGCTGGCACTGCTGGCGCTGTTCGTCATCAACCGCCTGCTGCGCATGCCGATCGGCCGGGCCTGGGAAGCGCTGCGTGAAGACGAGATCGCCTGCCGCGCGCTGGGCCTGAACCCCACCGTGATCAAGCTCTCGGCGTTCACCCTGGGTGCCTGCTTCGCCGGTTTCGCCGGCAGCTTCTTCGCCGCCCGCCAAGGGCTGGTGACACCGGAGTCGTTCACCTTCATCGAGTCGGCGATCATCCTCGCCATCGTCGTGCTGGGTGGCATGGGTTCGCAGCTGGGCGTGATTCTCGCGGCCATCGTGATGATCCTTCTGCCGGAGATGATGCGTGAGTTCAGCGAATACCGGATGCTGATGTTCGGTGCGCTGATGGTGTTGATGATGATCTGGCGTCCGCAGGGCCTGCTGCCCATGCAACGTCCGCACATGGAGCTGCCTCGATGAGCCGCGAAATTCTGCAAGTCAGCGGCCTGAGCATGCGCTTCGGCGGCTTGTTGGCGGTCAACGGCGTGGGCCTGACCGTCAAGGAAAAACAAGTGGTGGCGTTGATCGGCCCGAACGGCGCCGGCAAGACCACCGTGTTCAACTGCCTCACCGGCTTCTACAAGCCCAGCGGCGGCACCATTCTGCTCGACGGCCAGCCGATCCAGGGCCTGGCCGGCCATCAGATCGCCCGCAAGGGCGTGGTGCGGACCTTCCAGAACGTGCGCCTGTTCAAGGAAATGACCGCGCTGGAAAACCTGCTGATCGCCCAGCACCGCCATCTGAACACCAACTTCTTCGCCGGCCTGTTCAAGACCCCGGGCTTCCGTCGCAGCGAGAAGGAGGCCATGGAGCGCGCGCAGTACTGGCTGGAGAAGGTCAACCTGACCGAGTTCGCCAACCGTACCGCCGGCACCCTCGCCTACGGCCAGCAGCGGCGCCTGGAAATCGCCCGCTGCATGATGACCCAACCGCGGATCATCATGCTCGACGAACCGGCCGCCGGCCTGAACCCCAAGGAGACCGAGGACCTCAAGGCCCTCATCGCCTACCTGCGCGAATCCCACAACGTGACCGTGCTGCTGATCGAGCACGACATGAAACTGGTGATGAGCATTTCCGACCACATCGTGGTGATCAACCAGGGCACGCCCCTGGCGGATGGGACGCCGGAAGAGATTCGCGGCAACCCTGATGTGATCAAGGCCTACCTGGGGGAGGCGTAAATGCTGAAGTTCGAGAACGTTTCCACCTTCTACGGCAAGATCCAGGCGCTGCACAGCGTCAACGTGGAGATCAACCAGGGCGAGATCGTCACCCTGATCGGTGCCAACGGTGCCGGCAAGTCGACCCTGCTGATGACCCTCTGCGGCTCGCCCCAGGCGAGCAGCGGCAGCATCAAGTACCTGGGCGAGGAGCTGGTCGGCCAGCCGTCCTCGCACATCATGCGCAAGAGCATCGCGGTGGTGCCGGAAGGCCGCCGCGTGTTCTCGCGCCTGACTGTCGAGGAAAACCTGGCCATGGGCGGTTTCTTCACCGACAAGGGCGACTACCAGGAACAGCTGGACAAAGTCCTGCAGCTGTTCCCGCGTCTGAAGGAACGCTACATCCAGCGCGGCGGCACCATGTCCGGCGGCGAGCAGCAGATGCTGGCCATCGGCCGGGCGCTGATGAGCAAGCCCAAGCTGCTGCTGCTCGACGAGCCATCGCTGGGCCTGGCGCCGATCATCATCCAGCAGATCTTCGACATCATCGAACAGCTGCGCCGCGATGGCGTGACGGTGTTCCTGGTGGAGCAGAACGCCAACCAGGCGCTGAAGATCGCCGACCGGGCGTATGTGCTGGAAAACGGCAAGGTGGTGATGCAGGGTACCGGTGAAGCGTTGCTGACCGACCCGAAGGTACGCGACGCGTACCTCGGGGGTTGAATGATCAAAGGGCCTTCGGGCCCTTTTTTCTTGCCCCACGATGAGGCCCTTGTGATACCAGCGCACCCTGCGTAACGTGGCCAGCTCTTTTGCAACGTCTCCCGGAGCACGCCCCATGCGCCTCACCCCTTCACTGCTGCTCACCGCCTTGCTGCCGCTGTTCGCCGGCTGCCAGATGCTGGCCGAAAAACCGGTCGACCCGAACCTGGGCACCACCCGCATGCAAGGCGAGCTGAGCGCGGCCGGCGGTCATCTGCTGTTCAAGCCCTGCAGCGAAAGCCGTCGCTTCATCGTCAACGACGTCGCCGCCACCGGCATCCTGCAGGAAGCCGCCAACCTGGCCGACGATGCCGGTGACAAACTGTTCGCCGACGTCCGCGCGCGCATGACAGGCAGCAAGCAGGCCGGCAGCGACGGCCAGCTCGACGTGACCCGCCTGTACCGACTGGAAACCTCCGAATACAGTGGCTGCGAAGACCCGAACTTCAAGCAGCTGACCCTGCGTGCCGGCGGCCATGAACCGGACTGGGACATCAAGGCCAGTGGCAAGGGCATGGTGCTCAACCGCATCGGCCAGGACCCGCTGCCGCTGCCTTACCTGGAGGAGGAAATGCCCGGCGGCGGCCTGAGCTTGTCCAGCGAAGCCAATGGCCAGCGCGTCGAGCTATGGGTCGCGCCGCAGCGCTGCGTCGACGGCGCCACCGGTGCCATCCGCCACCTCAAGGCCGAGCTGCGCATCGACGGCAAGACCCTGCAGGGCTGCGCCTACTACGGTGGCGCCCGCGACCTCTGATCGCCGGGCACTTTTATCCTGCCAGTCGGGGCGGCTAACAGCTTATACTTGGCGGTTTGTGTAAAGCCGCCGGCCGCCCATGGCCGGGATACTGGACCCTGCCATGCTACGAATCACCGAACTGAAGCTGCCCTTGGACCACTCCGACGACGAGCTGCGCGCCGCCATCGTCCAGCGCCTGGGCATCAGCGATGAGCAACTGCTCGGTTTCACCCTGTTCAAGCGCAGCTACGATGCGCGCAAGAAGAACAGCGAGCTGCTGTTCATCTACACCATCGACCTTGAAACCAGCAACGAAGACGAACTGCTGCGCCGCTTTGAAGACGACGCCAAGATCAGCGTGGCCCCGGACGTCAGCTACAAGTTCGTCGGCCAGGCCCCGGCCGAGCTGTCTGCGCGCCCGATCGTGGTCGGCTTCGGCCCCTGCGGCATCTTCGCCGGGCTGGTGCTGGCGCAGATGGGCTTCAAGCCGATCGTGCTGGAACGCGGCAAGGAAGTGCGCCAGCGCACCAAGGACACCTGGGGCCTGTGGCGCAAGAGCGTGCTCAACCCCGAGTCCAACGTGCAGTTCGGCGAAGGCGGCGCCGGCACCTTCTCCGACGGCAAGCTGTACAGCCAGATCAAGGACCCGAACCACCACGGCCGCAAGGTGCTGGAAGAGTTCGTCAAGGCCGGTGCCCCGGAAGAGATCCTTTACATCAACAAGCCGCACATCGGTACCTTCCGCCTGACCAGCATGGTCGAGAAGATGCGCGAGGAAATCATCACCCTGGGCGGTGAGGTACGCTTCGAGCAGAAGGTTACCGACCTGCTGATCGACGGCGAACAGCTCACAGGCGTGGTACTGGACAGCGGCGAACAGTTGCACTCGCGCCATGTGGTCCTTGCCTTGGGTCACAGCGCCCGCGACACCTTCCGCATGCTCCACGCCAAAGGCGTGTTCATGGAAGCCAAGCCGTTCTCGGTCGGTTTCCGTATCGAGCACCCGCAGTCGCTGATCGACAAGGCGCGCCTGGGCAAGTACGCCGGCCACCCGAAACTCGGCGCCGCCGACTACAAGCTGGTGCACCACGCCAAGAATGGCCGTTCAGTCTACAGCTTCTGCATGTGCCCGGGCGGCACCGTGGTCGCCGCCACCAGCGAACCGGGGCGCGTGGTCACCAACGGCATGAGCCAGTACTCACGCAATGAGCGCAACGCCAACTCCGGCATCGTCGTCGGTATCGACCCCGAGCGCGACTACCCGGGCGGCCCACTGGCTGGCATCGAGCTGCAGGAACGCCTGGAGGCCCATGCCTACGTGATGGGCGGCAGCAACTACCAGGCACCGGCGCAGTTGGTGGGTGACTTCGTCGCCGGCCGTCCGTCCACCGCGCTGGGCAGCGTCGAGCCGTCCTACAAGCCGGGCGTGACCCTGGGCGACCTGGCCCCGAGCCTGCCGGACTTCGCCATCGAGGCGATTCGTGAGGCGCTGCCGGCCTTCGACCGCCAGATCAAGGGCTACAACCTGCATGACGCGGTGCTGACCGGCATCGAGACCCGCACCTCCTCGCCGCTGCGCATCACCCGTGATGCCAGCTTCCAGAGCCTCAACCTCAGGGGCTTGTTCCCGGCGGGTGAAGGTGCGGGCTACGCTGGGGGCATTCTGTCAGCGGGCGTGGATGGCATCCGCATCGCCGAGGCGGTGGCGCGGGACATGCTCGGCCTGTAATCCCACTGCAGGGCAAGCAAAAGAAAACCCCGAACAGGCCAGGCCGGTTCGGGGTTTCTTTTGTGCGGTGATCAGTGAGTGACGCGACTGGTGCCATCGACGGTCATGATGCGCACACGCTCGCCCACACGGAAGATCTCGTTCTGCTGCACTTGCTGCACGTAGGCGCGCATGCTGCCGTCGTCTTCACGTACGGTAATCTCGACGCCCTGGGTGCGGGTCAGGCCTTCTTCGGCGGCCGAACCTGCCAGGCCACCGGCCACCGCACCGATTACCGCAGCAACGATGCTGCCTCGGCCTCCGCCGACGGCGCTACCGGCGACGCCACCGACGATGGCGCCGGCGCCACCGCCAATCGGGGTCTTGGTGCCTTCGATCTTCACCGGACGCAGGGATTCGATGGTGCCCATGCGCACGGTCTGCACGCGGCGGGCCTCATCACGGGAGTAGCTGTCGCCGGTCAGCGACGACTGGCAGCCGCCCAGCAGCAGCGACACGGTGGTGAAGCTGGCCAGCAGCAAAGCGGATTTACGCATGGGGTCAATCTCCAGAAGACAAGTGTTCATTAGACTCCGCGCCTTGACAGGTGTCACGACGCAAACGTTATAAAATTGTTTTCATTCAGCCCAGGTACAGCCTATGCCGGCCATGTGGCGGGCATTTAACGTGAGACCAAGGATAGCCATGGATTACTTCATCGTCGTCGTGGTGACTATCGCCGGCCTGTATTTTCACGGGTGGCTGTATGTGCGCATGCGTCGCTGGATGGACCGGGACCTGGCGCTGTCGCTAGCCGGGGAGGATCCGGCGAAGCGGGATTTCATGCTCAAGTTGCTCGAGCGGGCGCGGGTGGAGAAAGTGCGGCGCAAGGAGTTGGCGGCGTGGCTGGAGCGGGAGGCGGCGGGGTATCGGTAATGCTGGGGCTGCTTTGCAGCCCCAGCACCTCAGGGCGCCAGGCGCTCGCGCAACCACTGGCCATCGACCAACCGGAAGTTCAGCCGGTCGTGCAGGCGACTGGCTCGCCCCTGCCAGAACTCGACACGCTCCGGCACCAGGCGGTAGCCGCCCCAGTGTTCCGGGCAATGCGGTTGCGTATCGGAAAAGCGCGCCTCGGTGGCCTTGACCAGCCCTTCCAGCTCCTCACGGTCAGCAATCACCCGGCTCTGCGGCGACGCCCAGGCGCCCAGGCGGCTGCCCAGCGGGCGTACCTGGTAGTAATCGTCCGACTCCTTGGCCGTGACCTTTTCCACCCGCCCTTCAATTCGCACCTGGCGCTCCAGCGCCGGCCAGAAGAAGGTCATGGCCGCGAACGGGTTCACCGCGATGTGCTGGCCCTTGGCGCTTTCGTAATTGGTGAAGAACGTGAAGCCTCGGGCATCGAGGGCCTTGAGCAACAGTACCCGGCAATGCGGGCGGCCGTCGGCGTCGACGGTCGCCAGGGTCATGGCGTTGGCTTCCACCGGCAGTTGTTCGGTCTTCACCGCATCAGCGAACCAGTGGTGGAACAGCGCGAACGGCTCCCCCGGGGCCTGGGCTTCGGCCAGGCCATCACGGGTGTAGTCGCGGCGCATATCGGCCAGGGATTGGGTCATGACTGCGTTTCCTTGACGATCAGTTGGTCTTCGCAGGGCTGTTGGCGGCGACTTTCTTGTCGGTGGCGGCCTTCTTCGCGGCAGGTTTGGCCGGAGCGGCTTTCTTCTTCGCGCTGGTGCTGGCCTTGGCCGGCGCCTTGGCCTTGGCGGCCGGCTTTTTCGCAGCTGGCTTGGCAGCGGCCTTGGCGGCTGGCTTGGCCGCCGGAGCCTTGGCATCCTGGGTGGCGACCATCGCCGTCGGGGCTGGCGCCGGGGCGGCCTGCTGGTACTTGGCCAGCAGCGCGACCATGGTGTTCTGCGGGGTCAGCAGCAGCTCGACGCGTCGGTTCAGGGCACGGCCCTCGGCGCTGTCGTTGGCGGCGCGCGGCATCACCGAGCCCATGCCCTTGAGCATCAGGCGGTCACGCTGCAGGCCGCTGAGACGGAAGATCGCCGACACGGAAGCTGCGCGCTCGAGGCTGAGCTTCTGGTTGGCGGCGGTGGCACCGCTGCTGTCGGCGTGGCCGAGGATCAGCACCGCGGTCTTGGTGTCGGTCTCAATGGCCTTGGCCACCTGGGTGATCGGGCCGAGGGTGACCGGCAGCAGCATGTTCGGACGGTCCGGGTTGTAGGCGCTGTCCACCGGAATGGTTACCGCCAGCACATCTTCACGACGTTCGAGTTCGAACTTGCTGCCCTTGATCGCTTCGCGGACCTTCGGTTCGTACTGGTCGAGCCAAGCCTGGGTGGCCTTCTGGTCGATCTTCGGCACCGCCGCGACCTTGTCTTTTTTCTCGTCGCTACCGAACGGCCACCACCAGCGGCTGGCGCTCTCGGACTTGGCATCGGCCTTGGCGACGTTTTCGACGACAGCCTCCTTCACTTCCTTGTCGGCGACCTTGTCCGAACCAAAGGGCCACCAGTTCAGGCCACTGTCCTTGGAAGCGTCCTGGGAGTGGCTGGCGCAGCCGGTCATGGCCAGGCACAGGGCGAGTGCTAAGGTTTTATGTGAAGACATCAGCGATACACCATGAAATAGAAAGAAATTTTGCCCATACCCATCAGGCGTTGGCATTGAGGATAGTCAAAGGGTCCGGTCAATACCCGCGTTACCCGATCAAAGGCAACTGCCAAGGACACGCACCAGGCGTTGAGCGCGCGGGTCCATCAGTACATAGGGGCCCAGGGTATTGGTGACGAAGCCAAAGGCCACGTCGTGTTCGGGGTCGGCAAAGCCGACCGAGCCGCCCGCGCCGGGATGGCCGAACGCCCGCGCGCCAAGGCCGAAAGTGGCGTTGGCCACTTCTGGCTGGTCGAGCATGCAGCCCAGGCCGAAGCGGGTCTGGGTCAACAGGGTGCGGTCCTGGCCGAGGCTGTGCTCGCGGGTCAGTTCGTCAAGCAGTTCGGACTCCAGCAGGCTGCCGTCGAGCAGGCCGGCATAGAAGCCCGCCAGGCTGCGGGCGTTGCCGTGGCCATTGGCCGCTGGTTGCTGCATGCGCCGCCATTCGGGCTTGTTGGTGCTGGTGAGGATTGCCGGAGGGTTGGTGAAAGCCCGGGTCGACAGGGCCTCGGGCTCGCGCATCGTGACCTGCAGCAGGCGCTGGGCCGCGGCATCGCCGGGGTTGCCCTTGCCGCGGGCGATATGCGCCACGCGGTGGAACGCGTCGTCGGCCAGGCCGACATGGAAATCCAACCCCAATGGCCGGGCGGTGCGGGCCACGATCGAGTCGCCCGGGCCGCGACCGTCGGCGCGGCGGATCAACTCGCCGATCAGCCAGCCATAGGTGATCGCCGCGTAACCGTGTTCGCTGCCGGGCGTCCACCAGGGCGCTTCGGCGGCCAGGGCATCGACCATGGCCTGCCAGTCATACAGCGCCTCGGCCGGCAGCAGCTCGCGGATGGCCGGCAGACCTGCGCGGTGGCTGAGCAACTGGCGCAGGGTGACCTGCTCCTTGCCAGCCTGGGCGAACTCCGGCCAGTAGCGCGCCACCGGCGCATCGAGGGCCAGCTTGCCCTCGCCCACCAGTTGCAGGGCGGTGACGGCGGTGAAGGTCTTGGTGCAGGAGAACAGGTTGGCGATGGTGTCGCTGTGCCAGGCCTCGCGGCCGTCCTTGTCGGCGCTGCCAGCCCACAGGTCGACCACGGTCTCGCCGCCGACCTGGATGCACAATGCGGCACCACGCTCCTGGGGATCCTCGAACAACGCGGCGAAGGCATCGCGCACCGCCTCGAACTTCAGCTCATAGTGACCCTGGATCTGCACCCGACTACCTCTCTGTACGGCCTGGCTTGCAAAGGGGTGCATTGTTTCAGTAGTTGGGCGATTTGCAAACTGGATATGGCTGGGTGGTTGTCAGGGGTGTCCATGTTCCCTGGTGGGACGCTATCGCGGGGCAAGCCCGCTCCCACAAAAGCGCTGCCAGGGACAGCGCTCATTTTTTGGGAGCGGGCTTGTCCAGCTCGGTGCGTAGCTGCGTGAGGCTCTGCAGGTTGCTCCGGCGCACCGCTTCGACGAAGCCCGGGTAGCTCACGTCGGTGATGGCCACCAGGCCCAGGTGGCCGTTCTCGCCGTCCAGCAGCCTGCCGCTGGCCGGTTGGTCGAGATACTGGAACCAGTGCGCGCCAACGATCATCGGCTGGGCCATGGCGGCCTTGAGGAAGTTGGCATAGGCCGGCCCGCGATCTTCCTCGCGGGCGACTTCCACCGGGCCTGGCCAGAACGGACCGCGATCGCGGGAGCCGAACTGGAACTCCGAGACCAGCACCGGCTTGTCCAACTCGGCCAACCGGACGAAGTCGTAGCCGTCTTCAGGCTTCAAGGTATAGAAGTTGAAACTCAGCACATCGCAGAACCTGGCGCAGGCCTGCACCGCTTCAGGCGTGCTGACCGCATAGCGACCGCCCAGCAGCAGATGGTTGGGCGCATGCCACTTCAGGGCATCGGAAATGGTCTTGAAATAGGTTTCGGCGAACACCTGCTGGAAATACTGGTAGTCACGCTCGATTTCCGGGTGCTCCGGATTGGGCAATGGCGCCTCGAACCCTGGGTCTTCCATCAGTTCCCAGGCGGTCAGCTCGATCCCCCAGGCCTTCGACAAACCTTGCTGGTTGCGGTATTTGTCGCGCAACTGCTTGAGGAAGGCACGCTTGGCCGGCACATCGGTGGTCAGGCGCAAGGTGCCATAGGCCAGGCCGTAGCGTGCCTTGGGATCGTCGCCGGGGGCGGCCCAGGCCAGTTCGTTGTCGGCGAAATAACCGATCAGCCAGGGGTCATCGCGGTGATCACGGGCGGCGATGGCCACGGCGCGCTCGGTGGCCATGGCGAAGCGCGGGTCGAACGGGTCGGGCATGCGACCCCACCAGTCCATGCCAGTGCTGATGCTGGCGTAGTCACCGACGATCGACAGCGGCAAGGTGTACGGCAGGCGCCTGGCCTGGCCGAGCGCCGGGTCGCTCCAGTTGCCGAGGGTGTTGAAGCCCCAGGCCTGCAGGCGATCGAGGGTGTGGGCCTGCCAGCGCTGGGCGTCCAAGGCCGGCGCCGGGCAGGCCGTGACATCCTGCGGACAAGGCTTGCCGTAGGTGCGCTGCAGGTTGGCCGCATAGAAATCGAACCAGCGCCCTTGCTTGAAGCCCCGACCCTGGGACGAGGCATTGCCGTCATCATTGTTTCCTTCGCCGTAGAAGGCGGTCATGGCGTCGCCCTCGCCCGGCAAGCCCTTGAACATGCCTTCGCGACCGGCGACATAGGTGCGCCCGCCATCGGCGGCAACGGCATTGACGCCGAGCGAATAGAACGGATGCCCATCGGGCGTCACCAGGTACCAGCGCCCGTCGCGCTTCTCGGTGCGGAAGAAGCCCTTGGCTTCGAAGGCCGGCCCCGCGAGCAGGCCGCCATAGGTGTCCAGCTTGAGCTTGTCGCGCTCAGCCAGCCAGGCCTTGAGTTGTGCCTGTTCACGGTTGTCGGCGGCCTTGAGCTGCTCATCGCCGATGATCTTCTCCGGCCAGCGGCCCCGAGTCGACTGCCCATAGGCATCGATCAATTCGCTGTAGGCAGCCTTGAACGCCTGGTCGTCATCCTGCAGGCCGACTTTCTCGATCAACAGGCTCTGGGCTACCTTGGGGCCGGGAATGCTCAGGCTGATCGAAGTGACCTGCGCCAAGTCCACCGCGCCTTCACTGCTGGTCAGTAGCAGGCGTTGTCCCTCGAAAGTCCAGGGCATCGGTGGCCCGGCGCGCATACCCTGGCTCAGTGGTGAACTGGCCTTGAGCGGAATCATCACGGTCTGCGCGGGCCCGGCCGGCAGGTCGATGCGGCTGGTGAGGGTACGCCCGTCGCTGCTCTGCACCGTTACATCGACAGTCAGCGCCCAGTCCATGCCACTCTGCAGGCGCAGGGTCAGTGCCTGGCCGGCGCTCCAGTCCCACGCTCCGCCTTGTGGCGCGAGGCGCAGGGTCGGCTGCGCCACCGGGTTGAACACCACCCGCCGCAACACTTCGCCTTCGGCTGTCTGTTCCGCGTTGTACTGCGGCAGGTTGGCGTCCTGGGTGACGACATTCACCACCGAGGCCGGGCGCACGAAGCTGAACAGCGTCTGTTGCCCGGCCAGCAAGGGCGCACTGAACAACAGGGAGAACACGACAGGCAGGGTGCGGCGGATCATAGGGCGGTGACTCTCCTTCGGAGCCCGTCATGGGCTCGCAATCGAGTAATGGACAACGGGTCTAGCATCTTGCTCCGGCGCTCAGCCGATTTCCCGTCGGAAGGGTGGCAGTGCGTTGAGAATAGCCTTGCCGTAGCGTTGGGTGACCAGGCGTCGATCGAGCAAGGTGATGACGCCACGGTCCTGCTCGGTGCGCAGCAACCGACCACAGGCCTGGATCAGGCGCAGCGAGGCGTCGGGCACGGCGATTTCCATGAACGGGTTGCCGCCCCGGGCTTCGATCCATTCGGCCAGCGCGGCTTCAACCGGGTCATCCGGCACGGCGAAGGGAATCTTGGCGATCACGACGTGCTCGCAGTAGGCACCCGGCAGGTCGACGCCCTCGGCAAAGCTGGCCAGGCCGAACAGCACGCTGTGTTGGCCATCGTCGACCCGCGCCTTGTGCTTGTTGAGGGTCTCCTGTTTGGACAGGTTGCCCTGGATCAGCACCAGCTTGCGCCAGTCGCGGTCCAGGCCATCGAACACGTCCTGCATCTGCTTGCGCGACGAGAACAGCACCAGCGCGCCACGGGCATCCTCGACGATGGCCGGCAGTTCGCGGATGATCGCTGCGGTATGGGCGGTGGCATCCCGTGGGTCGGCGCCCAGGTCGGGCACTCGCAACAGCCCGGCGTCACCGTGCACGAACGGGCTGGGCACCACGCATTGCACGGCATCGCGGGGCAGGCCCGAACGCATGCGGAAGCGGTCGAACTTGCCCAGGGCGGTGAGCGTTGCCGAGGTCACCAGAGCGCCATAAGCGACGTTCCACAGGCTCTTGCGCAGCATCTCGGCGGCCAGGATGGGGCTGGCGTTGACTTCGATGTCAAACAGCGCGCCGCTTTCAGCCAGGGTCAGCCAGCGGGCCATGGGCGGGTTGTCTTCCGGATCTTCGGCGGTGAACGCGGTCCACAGTTCCCAGTTGCCCTGGGCGCGGGTCACCAGGCTGCCGAACAGCGGGTACCACTCCTCGGCCTGGTGGCTGGCGATACCAATGTTGTTCTCGCCATCCATGCCTTCCTTGAGCAGGTCGGCCAGGCGGGTAAACAGGTCGTTGAGGCGGGCGAAGCCTTTCTTGAGCTCGATGCCGACCTCGCGGATCTGCTCAGGCACCACCCCGCCTTCGAAACGGTAGCGCGGACGGTCACGGCCTTCCATGTCCTCGCCGGCGCGGAAATCCGCCACCTGCTCGCAGAGGGTGAACATGAACTGCTGCTGGGCGCGGACTTCCCGCGCCAGCTCCGGGACCTGCTCGATGTACTTGCCAAGGTCGCCCGGCAGCGGATGCTGGGCCAGCAGCTTGGTCAGGTTCTTGGCGGTCTGCTCCAGCCAGTCGGCGGTGGAGCGCAGGCGCGAATAGTGGGCGAAGTGGCCGATGGCCTTGTCGGGCAGGTGGTGGCCTTCGTCGAACACGTACAGGGTGTCGCGCGGGTCGGGCAGCACGGCGCCACCGCCCAGGGCCAGGTCGGCCAGGACCATATCGTGGTTGGTGACGATCACGTCGACCTTGCCCATGCCTTCACGGGCCTTGTAGAACACGCACTGCTGGAAGTTCGGGCAATGCCGGCCGGTGCACTGGCCATGGTCGGTGGTCAGGCGAGCCCAGTCCTGGTCCTCGATGGTTTCGGACCAGCTGTCGCGGTCGCCGTCCCAGCGGTTGCCGGCGAGCTTCTCGATCATGCTGTTGAACAGCTTCTGGCTGCGCTCGTCAACCTCGATGCGAAAGCCCTCTTCCTCGAACAGCTGGGCGGTGGCCGACTGGGCATGGCCTTCCTGCAGCAGGACGTCGAGCTTGGACAGGCACAGGTAGCGGCCGCGGCCCTTGGCCAGGGCGAAGCTGAAGTTCAGCCCGCTGTTGCGCATCAGGTCGGGCAGGTCCTTGAAGACGATCTGCTCCTGCAGGGCCACGGTCGCGGTGGCGATTACCAGGCGCTTGCCAGCAGCCTTTGCGGCGGGGATTGCGGCCAGGCTGTAGGCGACGGTCTTGCCGGTACCGGTGCCAGCCTCGACGGCCACCACGGCGGGCTCGCCGGCACGGCGGCCGTCGTCGTCGCAGGCGATGTCGCCGAGTACCTTGGCCACTTCGGCGATCATCAGGCGCTGGCCGTAGCGTGGCTTGAGGCTTTTGGCTTCGAGGAAACGCGAGTAGGCGCCCTGGATGGTGGCTTTGAGTTCGTTGCTGATCATGGTCTGCAGGCGCCCGGAGGGCTGGATATATTTTCAGTGTTTCGCATGGGCCGGCTATCATACCCCGCTATTGCCCTTTGTGCCGCATGGAGATCCGGATGCTTGCCTTTGCCCTGCCCTACACCTTGCATGTCCTGGCCGCCCTTGTCTGGGTCGGGGGGATGTTCTTCGCCTGGCTGGTGCTGCGGCCGGCAACGGTTGCCGCGCTGGAGGGGCCTGCGCGGCTGCGGTTGTGGGTGGAGGTTTTCCAGCGGTTCTTCAGATGGGTCTGGCTGGCGGTGGCGGTGTTGGCTGTCAGCGGGGTCGGGATGATTCACCTGCGGTTTGCCGGGTTCGAGACCGCGCCTCGTTACGTGCAGGTGATGATTGGCGGGGGGATTGTCATGTTTGCGTTGTTCATGCGGATTCAGTCTTTGTTGCTGCCTGAACTGCGGACGGCGGTGGAGGCTGGGGATTGGGCTTCGGGGGCTGGGGTGCTGGGGCGGATTCGGCGGTTGGTGGGGGTTAATTTATTGATTGGGGTGTTGGTGGTGGGGGTGGCCAGTTCGCGAGTTTGGGTTTGAGGGGGTTGGCTTCGGCCTCGGCTTCACAGATGATTGTTTTTGGTTTTTGTAAGCACATTCGTAGGTGATGTCGACATTTAGGGAAGTGTCAGATTTTTTGTGTGCGGGCCGGTAACGGCCTGCCATCAGGCAGGCCCTGACTTTCACCAGGTCGGCCTGATGAACCGATCTCCGTACAAA
>NZ_JBLIYT010000023.1:0-44070 GCF_057480795.1 Pseudomonas sp. P110(2024) | reverse complement strand
ATCCATGCCCGTCACCTCCCTCCGCAAGTCCTGCGTTCGGCCTCCTGAAGTCGCGAAGTTACGGGCGGCGCCTGAACTGGCGCAGCTGTCGCTAGTTGGTTTTTAGTTAAACTCTCGATTGTTTCGCGGGGCAAGCCCGCTCCCACGCAGATGATTCAGCTTGGGGCGGGAATAGCGTGGGAGCGAGGGAACCCCGGAGCGAAGCGCAGGGGCCGGATGAATGGAGCCAGCGGTTTTTGCCTACTTTTGCCCAAGAAAGAGCAAAAGTAGGTCGCCGTAAAGGCGAAAAGGTGACGATGCGTCACCATCGCCAATGAATGCGTATACAACTATAAAAACAAACTTTAAAACTACAGGCGCACTAAATTCAGATGTCAGCAGTTACTGGTTCCGCCTTCAAAACCAGCAGCCTCTGATTGACGCCACTCCCCGCCTGGGTAAGGCTACCCCTTCCTCCCAAGCCATGAGTCCGCCAATGCTGATCGATCCCCGCAAGGCCACGCTGCTGGTCATCGACATCCAGGAAAAACTGATAGGCGCCATGAGCGACCCCGAGGGCACCGCGGCCCGCGCCCGCTGGCTGCTCGCGGCCACCGCCGAACTAAAACTCCCCACGGTGATCTCCGAGCAATACCCCAAGGGCCTGGGCCACACCCTGGCCGCCCTCAAAGCCGCAGCGCCAGCCGCCGAGATCGTCGAGAAACTGCACTTCTCCTGCGTCGCCGCCGAATGCCTGCCCCCCAGCCTGCTCGACCGCGAACAGGTAATCGTCTGCGGCATGGAGACCCACGTCTGCGTGCTGCAGACCGTGCTCGGCCTGCGGGCCCTGGGCAAGCAGGTGTTCGTGGTCGAGGACGCCTGCGACAGCCGTACCCCGGCCAGCAAGGCAGCGGGCCTGGCGCGCATGCGCGATGCCGGGGCGCAGGTGGTCACCCGCGAGATGGTGCTGTTCGAGTTGCTGGGCAGCTCCAGCCACCCGCTGTTCCGCCAGATCAGCAAGACCTACCTGGTCGGTGAACAGCCCTGAACGCCCGCCTGCTGACCGCCGCGCTGCTGGCCCTGGGCCTGCTGCAGGGCTGCGCCGGACAACGCGAGGAGGCCGGCGAGGCCGACCCGGCCAAGGTTCGCGCCCAGCTCCTGCACCTGCTGCCGGCCCAGGTCAAGGACCGCCACGGCTGGGCCGAGGATATCCAGGTAGCGTTCCAGGCCCAGGGCCTCAGCCCGAGCAAGAGCAACCTGTGCGCGGTGCTGGCGGTGACCGAGCAGGAGTCGACCTTCAACGCCGACCCGCAGGTACCGAACCTGGGGCGCATCGCCCGCGAGGAGATCGACCGACGGGCGGCGCGCCTGCACGTGCCCCGGCTGTTGGTCGATGGCGCCCTGAGCACGCCCTCGGCCAACGGCAAGACCTACCAGCAACGGCTGCTCGCCGTGCGCAGCGAGAAGCAGCTCAGCGCCCTCTACGATGAGGTGATCGGCGGCCTGCCGCTGGGGCGCTCGCTGCTCGGCGGGCTGAACCCGGTGCGCACCGGCGGGCCGATGCAGGTCAGCGTGGATTTCGCCGAGCGGCACGCCAAGGGCTATCCCTACGAGCACACGGGCAGCATCCGTCAGGAGGTGTTCAGCCGTCGCGGCGGGATGTACTTCGGCATCGCCCACCTGCTTGGCTATCCCACCCACTATGAGCGTCAGCTGTACCGCTTCGCCGATTTCAATGCCGGTTGGTACGCCAGCCGCAACGCGGCGTTCCAGGCGGCATTGAGCCGGGCGAGCGGGGTGTCGCTGGCGCTCGACGGCGACCTGATCGCCCCCGGCGCCATCCTGCCCGGCACCACCGAGCAGGCGGCGCGCAAGCTGGGAGCGAAGCTTGGGCTGCGCAATCCACAGATCAGGGCTCAGCTGGAGAAGGAAAATGGCCTGGCGCTGGAGGACACCGCGTTGTATCGCGGGGTGTTCGCCCTGGCTGAGGCGAAGGCAGGCAAGGCGTTGCCACGGGCGGTGCTGCCGGGGATCGAGCTGAAGAGCCCGAAAATTACCCGCAAGCTGACCACGGCGTGGTTTGCCGGCAGGGTGGATGAGCGTTATCAGCGCTGCATGAAGCGTTGAGGCGGTCCCTGTAGGCGATAGCCCAGCCCTTAGGGGCTGCGCAGTTGCGCAGGGAACGGTTCCCCTGTGGGAGCGGCCTTGCGTCGCGAAAGGGGCGCGCAGCGGCCCCAGGTTCTAAGCCACCATCAACATTGCTGGGGCTGCTGCGCAGCCCTTTCGCGACGCAAGGCCGCTCCACAGAGGCGTTCAACTGTCGCCCAGCGCCTTGACCACCTGCTCGACGCTGGCCTTGAGCCCCGCCACGGTGTCGTCCGGATCGCTGTCCACCACCAGCAACTTCGCCCCGGAAGCGGCGATCGCCTCGGCCACCTTTGCGTCTGGCTGGCGATGGTGCAGCACCAGGGCCACATCCTGCGCCTTGAGGTTTTCCCCCAGTGCCTTGAGCGCGGCTTCGTCCCACTTGCCGTCGGCTGGCAGCGGCTGTTCGACCATATCCAGGTTCAACCCGCTGGCCAGGTAGCCCAGGCGCTCGGACAGGCTGACCACGGTCAGGTTGTCGACCTCGGCCAGGCGTGTCTGGCTGTTGGCGGTCAGCTCCAGCATCTGCCGTTTGAGGCCGGCGAGGTTGCCCTGGATCTTGGCCTTGTCTGTTGGCGAGAGGCGCTCCAGGTCGTTGGCGACGACATCGGCCATGCGCCCCAGGTTGGTCGGGTTCAGCCAGGGATAGGCAGTGAAGGCCTCGTCGCCCTTGACCGCGATGCCGGGCAGGGCACCGTCCACCGGGCGCGCGGCGTCGATCTCGACGATGCGGATGTTGCTGCGTCGGGCCATGGGGTAGAGCGGATCGTCACGCCAGATCGAGCGCACGCCGATCACCGCGTCGGCTTTCAGCGCCACCTTCTGCAGGCTGGCGCCGCCACGGCCACTGAAGTACGAGGGCTGGCGGCTGGCTGGCAGGTTGGCCGGGGCGGCGCGCTTGAGCTGCACCGAGGTGCCGTCGAGCAATACACTGGCCAGGCTGTGGGTCACCGGCAGGGTGGTCAGCACTTCGGTGGCACTGGCCAGCAGTGGCAGGCCACTCAGGACCAGGACCAGGGGCAGTTTGTTCAGGGTCATGCCGGGTTTCCTTGCAGGCGGGGGACGAGGGCGCGGGCCAGGGCCGCGAGGGCGAAGCAGATCCCGGCGACCAGGATGATCGCCGCGCCCGAGGGCACTGGCAGGTCAAAGACGATCGGCAGCAGGATGCCGAGCAGGGTGCTCAGGGTGGCGATGATCACCGAGACGAAGAAGAAGCCCTTGAGCGACTGGCTGACCAGCCGCGCCGCCGCCGCCGGGATCACCAGCAGGGCACCGACCAGGATCGCGCCGATCACCTTCACCGAGGCCACGGTGACCAGGGTCACCAGCACCACGAACAGGTAGTCGAGGGTCTTCACCGCCACCCCGCGCACCGCCGCCAGCTGCGGGTTGAAACTGGCCAGCATGATGCGGTTGTACAGCGGCAGGGCCAAGGCCAGCACCAGCACGGCGACGATGCCCAGCACCAGCAGGTCATGGGCGCTGACGGTGAGCACCGAGCCAAACAGTACGTTCTCGAGGATGTGCACGTTGATCTTGCCGGCCAGCATCAGCAGCAAACTCGCGCCCAGGGCCAGCGACACCGAGAGGAACACGCCGATCAGCGTGTCCGGGGACAATCCGGTGCGGTTGCGCAGGAAATTGAGCAGGATGCCGAACAGCAGGCAGTAGCCGAACAGGCTGCCGTACGGGCCGGTGTAGGGCTCGCCGAGCAGGATGCCGATGGCCACGCCGGTCAGCGCGGCATGGCCGACCGCCTCGGAGAAGAAGGCGAAGCGCTTGACCACCACCAGGGTGCCCAGCCCGCCCAGCACCGGGCCGATCATCAGGCCCGCCAGCAGGGCGTTGACCACGAAACCGTAGGCCAGGGCTTCCGGTAGGTAACCAGCGGTGGCCCAGTCCTGGACCAGTTGGCGGAACGATTCGAAACTCATCAGGCAAGGCTCTCGCTGCGCGGGTGGACGGAGAACAGCCCGAGCAGGCGCTCGGGGGTCAGGGCCTGGGCCGGCGGGGCGTCGAACAGCACCTGGCGGCTCAGCCCGGTGACCCGGTCGGCCAGGCGCAGCACCGCTTCCAGGTCGTGCTCGATCCACAGCACGGTGGTGCCGGCCTGGCGCCAGCCGTGCAACAGTTGCTCGAACACCTGGATGCCAGCCTCGTCGAGGGCCGACATCGGCTCGTCCAGCACCAGCAGCTGTGGCTCGGGGATCAGCCCCTGGGCCAGCAGCACGCGCTGGCGCTCGCCGCCGGACAGCGCGCCCATGCGCCGCTTGCGCTTGTCGAGCATGCCCACCCGCGCCAGCGCCGCGTCGATCGCCGGGCGTACGCGCCGTGACAGGCCGAGGAACGCCGGGCGGCGCTGGCACATGGCGGCCATGAAGTCGTCCACGGTCATCGGCAGGCCGCGGTCGAACTCCAGGGCCTGGGGCACGTAGCCGATCACTTCAAGCTCACCGGGCCAGTGAAGGGTCAGCTGGCCCTGGTGCGGCATCTGCCCGAGCAGGGTCTTGATCAGCGAACTCTTGCCGCCGCCGTTGGGGCCGACGATGGCGTGCACGCTGCCGGGGGCGACGCTGAAGCGCACGTTCTCGAGAATGCGCGTGCGGCCCAGGGTGAGGTCGATGCCGTCGAACTCGATGCGTGGCCCGCTGGCGGTTGTGAGGTTGGCGGCGGCGGTCACGTGCGGTTCTCCTGGATGGCCTGGACCACCGTGTCGAGGTTGCGCTTCATCTCCACCTCGTACTTTTCCTGGGTGTAGTCGCCGTAGGAGATGTGCGTGAGCGGGTAGATGCGCACGCCGGACTCGCGATGGATGGTGTCGACGTACGCTGACGGGAAGTCCATCTCCGAGAAGATCACCTTCACATCCAGGGCCTTGAGCTGGTCGATGGTCTTCTTCAGCTGTGCCGGGCTCGGTTCGATGCCGTGGGCCGGTTCCACCACCGCGGTGACCTCGAGGCCGAAGTCGCGCACCAGGTAGTCGTAGGCGGCGTGGATGGTGGCCACGCGGAAGGTCGCGTCCGGCGCCTGGGTGACCTTGGCCAGGGCCTCGGCGCGCAGGGCACGCAGACGCTTGGCGTAGGCCCGGGCGTTCTGCGTGTAGAACTTGGCGTTGTCCGGGTCGAGCTTGCCCAGCTCGCGGGCGATGTTGTTGACCTGGGCGATGGTGGCGCTGATCGACAGGAAGGTATGCGGGTTGACCACCTTGCCGGCGCCGCGGGCGGCGATGCCGGTGGCCGCCAGCAGCGGCACGTTGGCATTGGACTCGATGGTCTTGATATCGGGTTTTTCGCTGGCGGCGATCATGCGGTCGGCGAAGTCGTCGTGGCCGACACCGTTGAGCACGATCACATCGAGGCTGCCGATGCGCTTGATGTCCTCGGCGCGGGGCTCGTAGGCATGGGGGTTGAAGCCGGCCGGGATCAGCGGCACCACCTCGGCCTTGTCCCCGACGATGTTGCTCACGTAGCTGTAGTAGGGGTGCAGGGTGATGCCGATGCGCAGCGGCTTGCCATTGTCGGCGAGGGCCACGGCGGGCAGGGCGCAGGCCAGGAGCAGCGCCAGGGTGCGGCGGGCGAAGCGGAGCATGGGCAGGTCCTTAGTGACGGTGTTGACGGGTGACCCCGGCGTCGTAGTGGGTGACGATCTGCTGCCAGCCGGCGGCGATCAGTGCGTCGCTGTCCAGCGCGTCGGGGGGCAGGGCGGTGCTGTCGCGGCGCAACCAGACATCCGGCTGGGCATCGCTGGCGGCGGGCAGGATTACCAGGAAACTGCCGGCCACCTGGGCGTCCTGGCTGCGGCCCAGGTAGGCGCCGTTGGCCAGCAGCGACCACTGGTGGCTGCCGCGGCTCTGACTGCTGGCGTCGCTGACGAACGGCGGCAGTCCCTCGTCGGCCAGGGCCTGGGCATCCGGGGCGGTGCCGTTGTCCTCGCGTAGGGCACGGATCTCCTCGACGGCCACCCACAGGTCGGTGTGGATGCCCTGTTCGGCGGCATTGAGGTCGCGACGGGCGTCGAGCTGGTGGGCGGCGATGGCCTGTTCATCCTCGCGCTCGCCGCGCGCGGCCACCACGCTGGCGGCCAGCACCACGATCAGCAGCGCGGCCAACAGCACGTAGAGGGTCTCGTGCCCGGCGCCGGCCGGGCGCACCACCTGGGCGCGGCTCATGGCGCACCGATGTCGGCGTGGTCGACTTCCACCACATGGCCGGGGCCAGCATCGAACAGCACGTAGAACTCACCGTCGGGGCGCTTGAAGGTCAGGGTCGAGTCGTCGCCGAGCTTGCTCGCCACCAGCACCTGCTCGTCGTAGCCGATCACGTCCAGAGTCACGCCGGGAGCGCCGCTGCCGTCGGAGAAGCCACCCTTGCAGGTGATCTGTTCGCCGTGTTCGGTGCACTCGCACATCGGGTTGTGCGCCAGCGCCGGGGTGGCGGCCAGGGCCAAGAGGGGCAGGGCGAGCCTGCGCATCAGCTGTTTCATTTGTTGCCTCCTTGTTTCTCGAGCCAGGCCGCGGTGGCGGGGGATGCCTTGGCCAGTGGCACCGAGGCCTGGTACATCTTGCCGTCCCAGCCTTCGATGGTGATCCAGATGTCGGCATCGGGGCGGGTGCGCGGCGGGATCGGCAGCGCGGTGCCCATGCGCGCCGGCGCGCCGAAGAAAATCGTGCCGGCGGCACGCAGGCTGCGCGGCTTGCCCACCCGCAGGTAGATGGCCTTGACGCCTTCGTCGCAGCTCGTGCAGGCGGCGTTGAAGGCCTTGAAGTAGCCGGCCGGGCCCTCGGCGCGCGGGGCTTCGTCACGCAGTTCGGCCAGGTCCAGGGTCCAGCGCCCGACCTTGAGATCCTTGACGATATTGGCACCCAGGCCGCTGTCGCCGCGGAACAGGCTGGCGTCGGCGAAGTACTTGGGCATGAAGCCCAGGGGAATGAGGATCAGCAGGATGTTCAAATGGAAGCGCCATTTCAGCCACAGCTGCTTCGGGCCGCTTGGCGGCAGGGTGTCGGTCTGGCTCAAGGTTGGGCCTCCAGGGTGGTTGGGCTGGCCGTGGCGCGTGAGCGCGGACGCTCGCCGCGCTTGAGGGCGGCGAGGGTGGCCTGGGTGGTGCGTTTGGTCCAGATCAGCAGGCCGCTGAACACCATCAGGGTCAGGACCAGGCCGAAGAAGAACCAGATCAGCTTGATCGCCAGGCCACCGAAGTCGCCGGTATGCAGCGGGCGCATGGATTCGGTGACGAACTCCAGGGTGGAGCGGTCGCGGAGCAGGAACTGGCTGTCGACGTTGGACGTGTAGGGGTTGACCTCGGCGGTCTGGAACATCAGCGGGTACCAGCCGCGCCCGCCCATGCTGTAGTGACTGTAGGCGGTGGCCGGCAGCGAGATGAAGCTGATGTCCAGGCCGGGGATCTTCTTGTTGGCGATGCGTGCCGCCTGGTCCAGGTCGATACGCGGCGCGGGGCCGCCGTCGGCGGTCTGTGGCACCTGTTCGCGGGCGATCACCGGCACGATCGGCTCGCTGGAAATCGTCACGTGGTTGTCGGCGAGGATCGCCTGGATCAGGAACCAGGTACCGGTGATGGCAATTACCGCAATGAACCAGATCGACCACACGCCGGCCAGTCGATGCACGTCGCCCCAGAAGATCCGAGGGCCGTGGCCGGTGCGCAGGGGCTTGAAGAAACCACGCCAGAACTTCTTGTACACCACCAGCCCGGTGACCAGCGAGGCGAGCATCGGCAGCCCGAGCAGCGACACCAGGTACCAGCCCCAGCTGTAGCCGTTGGTGAAGGGCACCAGCCACCAGCCGTGCAGGGCGCGGGTGAACGCTTCGAAGTCGAAGTCCGGGCGCTGGCCCTGGATAGCCCCGGAGTAGGGGTTGACGTAGAGCAGTGCGTTGGTGCCGTCGGCGCGGGTCACCGAGGCCTGCAGGGCGAAGTGCGAACCGTCCGGCTGGCTGAAAAAGCGCACCGCCAGGTCCGGTTCGGCCTTGTGCATGGCGTCGAGCACCTGCTGGTAGCTCAGGCGCTGGCTGTCGTCGTCGGGCTTGCTGGCGCGCACATCGGCGTTGGCCAGCCAGACGATCTCCTGGCTGACCACCGCGAGCATGCCGGTGAAGCAGACGATCAGGACGAAGAACCAGATCGGCAGGGCAAGCCAGCTGTGGACCAAAAACCACAGCTTGGAATTGGATTTCTTTCTCGATTGTCGGGCCATCGCTCGGTCTTCTGCATATAAAAATACGGTCGAGTCTGTGCTCAACCTGGAAGGCTGCATCAGTAAGGACGAATGAGAATCAGAAAGCTGCCAAGGCAAATGAAAGAAAATGTTTCAAGGGCTGGACGTGACCTCCGTTGAAACCGGCGCCTTGGCCACCCGCGCCTGCTTCTGGCTGCGCTTGAGTGCGTTGGCGGTGGCCAGGGCGGTGCGTTTGCTCCAGATCAGCAGGCCGCTGAGCACCATCATGCTCAGCAACAGGCCGAAGAAGAACCAGATCAGCTTGACCGGCAGGCCGCCGAAGTCGCCGGTATGCAGCGGGCGCATGGACTCGGTGACGAACTCCAGGGGCTTGCGGTCGGCGAGCAGGCGCGTGGCGTCCACCTCGCCGGTGTAGGGGTTGATCTCGGCCTTCTGGTACATCAGCGGGTACCAGCTGATGCCGCCGATGCTCAGGTGGGCGTAGGCATTGCTGGGGAAACCGACATAGTCGACGTCGAAGCCGGGGATCTCGCGCTGGGTGATGCGCACGGCCTCGTCCGGGCTGATCATCGGCGTCGGGCTGCCGTCGGCGGTCAGTGGCACCTTTTCCCGGGCGATCACCGGCACGATCGGCTCGCTGGAGATGGAGATGTGGTTGTCGGCGAGCAAGGCCTTGATCAGGAACCAGACGCCGGTGATGGAGATCACCGCGATGAACCAGATCGACCAGATACCGCTCAGGCGGTGGAAATCGCCCCAGAAGATCCGCGCGCCCTGGTTGAAGCGCAGGGTCGGCTTGAAGAAACCTTTCCAGAACCGCTTGTAGATCACCAGCCCGGTGACCAGCGAGGCCAGCATCGGCAGGCCGAGCAGCGACACCAGGTACCAGCCCCAGCTGTAGCCGTTGGTGTGCGGCACCAGCCACCAGCCGTGCAGGGCGCGGGTGAACTCCTCGAAGTTGAACGACGGGGTGACGCCCTGGATATGCCCGGTGTAGGGGTTGACGTAGACCCGGACCGTGCGGCCGTCGGGGTAGGTGACATCCGACAGCATGGCGAAGTGCGCTTCGCTCAGGGTCATCAGGCTGGCCACGGCGATACCGGGCTGATCGCGCTGCATGGCCACCAGCAGTTCGTCGTAGTTAAGCCGCCGGGCCTCGTCCGAAGGCGGGTTGGCGCGGGTTTCCGGGTTGGCCAGCCAGACGATCTCGCGGCTGATCACCGCCAGGGTGCCGGTGACGCAGACGATCAGCACGAAGAACCAGATGGGCAGGGCCAGCCAGCTGTGCACGAGGAACCAGATTTTCGAGCGTGACTTTTTCGACATGGGGTACGCAGTGTCAATGGCGAAGTTCAGGGGCAAAAGCCCGGCCGTATCAGAAAGAGACGCATGAGCAGGGCAAAACCTGATGAGCCAATTGCAAGCAAGTGTTTCCAGGGGGTCCTGCGGGGTGTGGGCGCGGTCGACTAATTTGCCCGCGCTTCGAAACGTCCTCCTATCACCGGACGCGAGCGTGCCCACGGGCCGCCGGTCCCTTTCATCGAATGTGTACAGGAGGCCCGTCATGGGTGTTGCTGTGGGATTTACAGTGCGTCCGCTATTGCCGGAGCAGGGACGTTTGCCGTTGCTGGTGGAGGCGGGTGACGACGACACCCACCTGTTGGAGGTGTTCGACGAGCTCAAGGCGCTGGTGGATGAACACCTGCCGCGCGACGGTGGCATCCTGTTTCGTGGATTCCGCCTGGAGGGCGCCGAGCAGTTCCGTCAGTTCGCCGCCAGCTTCGGTCATCCGTTGCTCAACTACGAGTTCGGCTCGACACCGCGTACCAACGTTACCCAGGGGGTCTACACCTCCACCGAGTACCCGGCGCACCAGCATATTCCGCTGCACAACGAGCAGGCCTACTCCCGCGACTGGCCGATGAAGATCTGGTTCTACAGCATGATTGCCGCCCGCAGTGGTGGCGAGACGCCGATCGCCGACAGTCGCGAGGTCTATCGTCGCGTGCCGGCGCATATCCGCGAGCGCTTCGTCAGCAAGGGCCTGATGTACGTGCGCAACTTCGGCAACGGCCTGGACGTGTCCTGGGAGCAGGTGTTCAACACCGAGGACCAGGAGGAGGTCGAGGCCTACTGCAGGGCCCATGGCATCACCTGCGAGTGGAAGGATGACGGCGAGCTGCGTACCCGCCAGGTGTGCCAGGCGGTGGCCCGGCACCCGGTGACCGGCGACATGGTCTGGTTCAACCAGGCGCACCTGTTCCACATCTCCAACCTGCCGGCCGACGTGCGCGAGAGCCTGCTGGACATCGTCGACGAGGAAGATCTGCCGCGCAACGTCTACTACGGCGACGGTTCGCCCATCGAGGACGAGGTACTCGACGAGATCCGCCAGGTGCTGGAGGGCTGCAAGATCAGCTTCCCCTGGCAGGAGGGCGACGTGATGATGCTCGACAACATGCTCGCCGCCCATGCCCGCGTGCCGTTCGAAGGCCCGCGCAAGGTGATCGTGGCAATGGCCGAGGGGCATTCGCTGGACCAGGCCTGATTTGCCGATCCCCAGGGCTGCTGCGCAGCCCTTTCGTGTTCCGGCAGGCCGGCGCGAATTCTTGTGGGAGCGGCCTTGCGTCGCGAAAGGGGCGCGCAGCGCCCCCGGGGCGCCAGCGTAGAACGCCTGCCGCTAAATCATCCCTGCGCCCATTCGTTCTTGTTGATGCGCCCGGACCTTCCGGTCGCGCCGCCGACCAGCAAGGACCTCACACATGAATGCCGCAGACGCCCAGAAACTTTCCCGCCGTTTCATCGAGTTGCCCCTGGACAAGCGCCGCTTGTTCCTCGAAGGGATGCGACGCGAGGGCATTGATTTCGCGCAGCTGCCCATGTCGTCCTGTGTCGGCCTGAGCGAGCGCGACGGCCTGTCCTACGCCCAGCAGCGCATGTGGTTCCTCTGGCAGCTGGAACCCCACAGCGCCGCCTACAACCTGCCGATGGCCGTGCGCCTCGACGGCGAGCTGCAGGTCGAGGTGCTGGAGCGGGCGTTCAGCCTGCTGGTCGCCCGCCACGAATGCCTGCGCACCACCTTCGCCCAGGACGGCGAGCGGGCGTTGCAGCAGGTGGCGGAACCGGCGCCGGTGAGCATCCAGCTGTTCGACCTGGCCGACCTGCCTGAAACCACGCGCTGGGAGCGCGCGCACCAGCAGATGGCGGCCCAGGCCACCCAGGCCTTCGACCTCGAAGGCGGGCCGCTGTTCGGCATCGCCCTGTTGCGCCTGGCGCCTCAGGAGCACGTGCTGCTGCTGACCCTGCACCACATCATCGCCGACGGCTGGTCGATGAACATCCTGATCGACGAGTTCATGCGCAGCTACGACGCCCTGGTGGCGGGGCGCGAGCCGCAGCTGGCGGAGCTCAAGGTGCACTACCGCGACTATGCGCTGTGGCAGCGCAGTTGGCTGGAGGCCGGCGAGCGCGAGCGCCAGCTGGACTACTGGCGCGAGCAGCTGGGTGACGAGCACCCGTTGCTGGAGCTGCCGACCGACCGGCCTTACCCGGCCCAGCCCAGCCACCTCGGCGAGCGCCTGGAGCTGACGCTCGACGCGGGCCTGCGCGAGGACCTGAAGCAGCTGGCCCAGCAGCACGGCGTGACCCTGTCCACGGTGCTGCTGGCGGTGTTCAAGACCCTGCTGTACCGCTACAGCGGCCAGACCGACATTCGTGTCGGCGGCCTGATCGCCAACCGCAACCGCAGCGAAACCGAAGGGCTGGTCGGCTTCTTCGTCAATACCCAGGTGCTGCGCAGCCAGTTCACCGCGCAGACGCCTTTCAGCGACCTGCTGCGCAGCCTGCACCAGGCTTCGGTCGGTGCCCAGGCGCACCAGGACCTGCCGTTCGACGCGCTGATCGAGGCCCTGCAGCCCCAGCGCAGCCAGAGTCATACGCCGCTGTTCCAGGTGATGTTCAACCACCAGCCGCTGGTTACCGACCTCAATGACGTGCGCCTGGACTGCGGTCTGCGCGTGGGCTACCTGAGCGCCGAGCAGTTGGCCGGCAGCCATCGCCAGCATGCCGCCACCAGCGACCTGATGCTCGATACGCGGGAAGAGGGCGAGCAATTGTTCGCCGCCTTCACCTATGCCACCGACCTCTTCGACGAAACCACCATCGCCGCCCTGGCCGGGCACTGGCGCAACCTGCTGCGCGCGGTCTGCCAGGCGCCGCGCCAGCGCCTGGGCGAGTTGCCGCTGCTGGCCGAGGCCGAGCGCCAGGCGCTGCTGTGCCCGGTGTCCGAAGTGTCGCCGCGGGTGCCGGTGCAGCGCCTGTTCGAAGCCCAGGCCGCCCGCAGCGGCGAGGCGCTGGCGCTGATCCTGGCCGACGGCGCTGCGGCGCCGTCGATGAGTTACGCCGAACTCAACGCCCGCAGCAATCGCCTGGCCCGCCACCTGCGCCACCAGGGCGTCGGCCCCGATGTGCTGGTGGGCGTGGCCCTGGACCGCTCGCTGGACCTGGCCGTGGCCCTGCTCGCCGTGCTCAAGGCCGGTGGCGCCTATGTGCCGCTGGACCTGCAGGCTCCGGCCGAACGCCTGGGCCATGTCTTCGAGGACAGCGGCCTGCAATGGCTGCTGACCACCACCGCCCATTTGCCCGGCCTGCCGGCGCAGGATGGGCTGCGCTGCCTGTGCCTGGACCAACTGGCGCTGGACGACGTACCGGCGGACGACCTGGCGCTTACCGTCACGCACGACAACCTGGCCTATGTGATCTACACCTCCGGCTCCACCGGCCGGCCCAAGGGCGTGGCCATCAGCCACGGCGCCCTGAGCGAGTTCATCGCCCGCGCCATCGACTACAGCGACCTGCGCGAAGGCGACCGTGTCCTGCAGTTCGCCACCAGCAGCTTCGACGGCTTCGTCGAGCAGTTCTTCCCGCCGCTGTGCCACGGTGCCTGCGTGGTGCTGCGCGATACCCGCCTGTGGGACAGCGCCGCCCTGCACGAGGTGCTGGTCAGCCACGGCGTGACCCTGGCCGACCTGCCGGCCGCGTACTGGTACTGGCTGGTACAGGACTTCGCGGCGCGTCCGCCGGCCAACTACGGCGCGCTGCGCCAGATCCACGTCGGCGGCGAGGCGATGGCGGTGGACGGGTTGCGCCTGTGGCAACTGGCCGGGCTGGGCCATGTGCGCCTGCTCAACACCTATGGCCCGACCGAGGCCACGGTGGTCTCGACCATCCACGACTGCACCGGGCTCGGCCACGAGGCGGTGTCCTGGCGCGGCATCCCCATCGGCCAGGGCCTGGCGCAGCGTCGGTTGTACATCCTCGACGATGACCTCGAACTGCTGCCGCAGGGCGCCGTGGGCGAGCTGTACATCGGTGGCCCGGGCCTGGCTCGCGGCTACCATGGCCAGCCGGCGCTGAGCGCCCAGCGCTTCGTCGCCGACCCGTTCGCCCATGGCGAGCGCCTGTACCGCACCGGCGACCGCGCGCGCCTGGGCGCCGACGGCGCCATCGAGTACATCGGCCGTGTCGATCACCAGGTCAAGGTGCGGGGCTTCCGCATCGAGCTTGGCGAGATCGAGGCGCGCCTGCAGCAGTGCCCGGGCGTGCGTGAGGCGGTGGTGCTGGCCCTGCCGATGACCGGTGGCCTGCAACTGGTCGCCTATGTGGTACCCGACGCCGCCGAACAGGATGCCGCCGAGCAGGCGCGTTTCCGCCAGCAGGTGCGCAGCCTGCTCAAGGCCCGCCTGCCCGAATACATGGTGCCCGGCCACCTGCTGCTGTTGCCGCGCCTGCCCCTGACGCCCAGCGGCAAGCTGGACCGCAAGGCCCTGCCGGTACCGGACCCGAGCGCGTTGCAGGCTGAGTATCGGCCGCCGCAGAGCGCCATCGAGCAGCAACTGGCGCAGATCTGGATGCAGGTGCTGGGCGTGGCCAAGGTCGGCCTGGACGATCACTTCTTCGAGCTGGGCGGGCACTCGTTGCTGGCCGCCCAGGTGCTGGCGCGGATCAAGGACCAGCTGGGCCTGGTGCTGCCGTTGCGCAGCTTGTTCGAACACCCGGCGCTGGGCGACCTGGCCGCCGAGCTGGGCCGCCTGGAGGGTGGCGATAAGGATGACGACTGGTCGGATATGGATGCGTTCATGAGTTCGTTGGAAGGGGTTGAGGCATGAGTGGCAACATGGCGGTACGCATTGCGAAACGGTTCGTCAGCCTGTCCCTGGCGCAGCGCCGGCAGTTCCTCGCCAAGCTGCGCGAGGACGGCAAGGACTTCAGCCTGTTGCCGGTGGTCGAGTCGCGTCACGACTTCGCCAGCATCCCCCTGTCCTTCGCCCAGCAGCGCCTGCTGTTCCTCTGGCAGTTGGAACCGCACAGCGCGGCCTACAACATGGCCGCCGGCCTGCGCCTGAGCGGCCGGCTCGACGTGGCGGCCCTGCGGCGCTCGTTCGAGCACCTGGTGGCACGCCACGAGGCGCTGCGCACGGTGCTCCAGGTCGATGGCGAACAGCCGCGCCAGGTAATCCTCGAAACCCAGGTCGTGCCGCTGGAGCAGGTCGATCTCACCCAGGTCGCCAGTGAGCGGCGCGAGGCCGAGCTGGCCGCGCAGGTGCGCGAGGCCAGCCACCAGCCCTTCGACCTGCTGCACGGGCCGCTGCTGCGCGCCAGCCTGTACCGGCTGGCGGCTGAAGACTACGTGCTGCTGGTGAGCATGCATCACATCGTCTCCGACGGCTGGTCGATGGACGTGATGGTCAAGGAGTTCGTGCACAGCTACCAGGCCTTCAGCCAGGGCCAGGCGCCGCAGCTGCCGGCGCTGGAGGTGCAGTACGCCGACTATGCGATCTGGCAGCGCAGCTGGCTGAAGGCCGGGGAGGGCGAGCGCCAGCTCGACTACTGGCGCCAGCAGTTGGGCCAGGAGCAGCCGCTGCTCGAAGTGGCCGCTGATTTTGCCCGCCCGTTGACCCAGAGCTTCGACGGCCAGACCTTGAGCTTCGACTTCGGTGCCGAGCTTTCCCGACGCCTGGGCGGCTACGCCCGCGCCCAGGGCATGACCCTGTTCATGCTGGTGCTGGCGGGCTTCTCGCTGTTCCTCTCGCGCCAGGCCGGGCAGCGCGATATCCGCATCGGCGTGCCCAACGCCAACCGCGGCCGCGCCGAGGTCGAGGGGCTGATCGGCTTCTTCGTCAACACCCAGGTGCTGCGCTGCCAGGTGGACGAGCGCCTGAGCTTCGACGACCTGCTGGCCCAGGTGCGCGAAGCGGTGCTCGGTGCCCAGGCGCACCAGGAACTGCCGTTCGAGCAACTGGTGGACGCGCTGGTGCCGGAGCGCAACCTGGGCCACAACCCGCTGTTCCAGGTCAAGTTCAACCAGAACGTCGGCATGCAACGCCAGCGCTCGCTGGCCCTGCCGGGTCTGAGCGTCGCCGAGTACCCGCTGGACAAGGTCGGCACCCACTTCGACCTGGCGCTGGACATCACCGACGACGGCCAACTGATCCATGGCGAGATGACCTTCGCCAGCGACCTCTACCAGCGTTCCACGGTGGAGGCGTTCATTCCGGCGTTCATCGAGCTGCTGGGCCAGTTGCTCGACGCGCCGCAACTGCCGCTGCATCGCCTGGCCGCGCCGCTGCGTGTCGGGCAGGCGCCGGAGCGCGAGGCGCCGGCACTGGTGCTGGAGCAGTGGCAGCAGCAGGTGCAACGGCAGCCCGAGGCGCTCGCCGCCCGCAGCCTGGAGCACAGCCTGAGCTTCGATGCCCTCGATCAGGCCGCCAACCGCCTGGCCCATTACCTGCAACGCCAGGGCGTGACCCGCGGCCAGCCGGTCGCGGTGCTGATGGAGCGTTCGCTGGACTGGCTGACCGGCATGCTCGGCATTCTCAAGGCCGGCGCCGTGTACATGCCGCTGGACACCAAGGCGCCTGAGGCGCGCCTGCGGCAGATGCTCGACGCGGCGCAGGCCAAGGTACTGTTGTGCGCCGCAGGCGATGCCCGACTGACCAGCCTGGCCGCCGCCGATCGCCTGTGCTTGGCCTATGTGCCCGAACAATGGCAGCACCTGCCAGCCAGCGCGCCAGCCATCACGCTGTGGGCCGAATCGCCGGCCTATGTGATCCACACCTCCGGCTCCACCGGCCAGCCCAAGGGCGTGCTGGTCAGCCATGGCGCCCTGGCCAGCTACGTCGCCGGCCTGCTCGAACGCTTGGCGCCGGCGCCGGAGGCGAGCATGGCGCTGGTCTCGACCATCGCCGCCGACCTGGGCCACACCGTGCTGTTCGGCGCCCTGTGCGGCGGGCGCTTGCTGCACGTGCTGCCCGAGGCGCTGGGCTTCGACCCGGACGCCTTCGCTCGCTACATGGCCGAACACCGGGTCGGCGTGCTGAAAATCGTCCCCGGCCACCTGGCGGCGCTGCTGCAGGCCGGCACGCCCGCCGATGTGCTGCCCGAACAGGCGCTGATCGTCGGTGGCGAGGCCTGCACGCCCGCCCTGGTGGAGCAGGTGCGCCGGCTCAAGCCGGGCTGCCGCCTGATCAACCACTATGGCCCGAGCGAGACCACGGTCGGCGTGCTGACCCACGAGGTCTCGACCCTCGCCGCCGAGGCCCGCGCCGTGCCAGTGGGCACGGCGCTGCCGGGCGCCCATGTGCTGCTGCTCGATGATGTGCTCAACCCGGTGGCCGACCAGGTCGCGGGCGAGCTGTATATCGGCGGTGCCAGCGTGGCCCAGGGTTACCTGGGCCAGCCGGGTCTGACCGCCGAACGCTTCGTGCCGGACCCGACGCGGCCAGGTCATCGCCTGTACCGCAGCGGCGACCGCGTGCGGCGCAACCGTTCGGGCCAGGTGGAATTCATTGGCCGCGCCGACGACCAGGTCAAGGTGCGCGGTTATCGCGTTGAACCGGCCGAAGTGGCGCGGGTGCTGCTGGGGCTGGACGGGGTCGCCGAAGCGGTGGTCCTGGCCCAGCCGGTGGACGGTGACGACAGCCGCCTGCAACTGGTGGGCTGGTGCGTGGGGCAGGGGCTGCAGGGTGAAGCCTTGCGCCAGCAATTGCAGGACCGCCTGCCGGACTACATGGTGCCGGCGCAGATCCTGGTCCTGGAGCGCCTGCCGCTGACCGCCAACGGCAAGCTCGACAAGCGCGCCCTGCCGGCACCGGGTGTCGCCCGGCGCCAGTACACCGCGCCGGTCGGCGAGATCGAGCAGGCCCTGGCGGCGATCTGGGCCGAGGTGCTCAAGCTCGACCAGGTCGGCAGCACCGACAACTTCTTCGAGCTGGGCGGCGACTCGATCCTCAGCTTGCAGATCATTGCCCGGGCCAAGCGCCAGGGCATCAAGCTCAGCCCCAAGCAATTGTTCGAGAAACAGACCATCGGCCAGCTGGCGGCGGTGGCCAAGCGCATCGAGAAAAAGGCCACAGCGCTCGAGCAGGTCAGTGGCACGCTGGCGTTGCTGCCGATCCAGGCGCGTTTCTTCGAAACCGATATTCCCGAGCGCCAGCACTGGAACCAGGCGCTGCTGCTCAAGCCGACCCAGGCGCTGCGCGCCGACTGCCTGACGGGCGCGCTGCAGGCTTTGGTCGACCAGCACGACGCCCTGCGCCTGCGCTTCACCCAGCGCGATACCTGGCAGGCCGAGTTCCAGGCCGGCAAGGCCGAGGACATGCTTTGGGTTCGCGCGTTGAATGATGTGGCCGAGCTGCCGGCCCTGGCCGAGCAGGCCCAGCGCAGCCTCGACCTGGCCAAGGGGCCGCTGCTGCGGGCGTTGCTGGTCGACCTGCCCGAAGGCCAGCAGCGTTTGCTGCTGGTGATCCACCACCTGGTGGTCGACGGGGTGTCCTGGCGGGTGCTGCTGGAAGACCTGCAACTGGCCTACACCGCCCTGGCCGCGGGCAAGCCGCTGACGCTGGCGGCCAAGAGCAGTTCGCTCAAGGCCTGGGCCGAGCGCCTTGGCGCCTATGCCCGCAGCCCCGAACTGCTGGCCGAAGCCGATTACTGGCTGGACGGCCTCGCAGCCGCTGGCGATGAATTGCCCCGGGACAATCCGTCGGGCGCCCAGACCAACCGTCACGTCGCCCATGCCTCGTCGCGTCTGGACACCGCGCTGACCCGCAAACTGCTGCAGGTGGCGCCCGCTGCCTACCGCACCCAGGTCAACGATCTGCTGCTGGCGGCCCTGGCGCGTGTATTGTGCGATTGGACTCAAGAGGAGTCGATCCTGATCCAGCTCGAAGGCCATGGCCGCGAGGACCTGTTCCCGGAACTGGACCTCAGCCGTACCCTGGGCTGGTTCAGCAGCCTGTTCCCGGTACGCCTGACGCCGGCCCGGGCGCTGGGCGCGGGGCTGTGCGCGATCAAGGAGCAGTTGCGCGCGGTGCCGAACAAAGGCATCGGCTACGGCGTGCTGCGCTACCTCGGCGAGCCCGACCTGCGCGAGCGCCTGGCGGCATTGCCACAGCCACGGGTAACCTTCAACTACCTGGGCCAGTTCGACGGCAGCTTCGCCGAGGCCGAAGGCGCCCTGTTCACCCCGGCCAGCGAGGGCGGCGGCGCCACCCAGGATCTGGACAGCCCGCTGGGCAACTGGCTCGGCATCACCGGTCAGGTCTACCAGGGCGAGCTGGAACTGGACTGGAGCTTCAGCCGCGAGGTGTTCCGCCCCGAGACCATCGAGGCCCTGGCGCGTCGCTACGAGCAGGTGCTCACCGAGTTGGTCGAGCACTGCGCCCAGGCGCCACACCAGGGCGTCACGCCGTCTGACTTCCCGTTGGCCGAGCTGACCCAGGCGCAACTGGATGGCCTGCCGCTGGCGGCCGGGGACATCGAGGACCTCTACCCGCTGTCGCCGATGCAGCAGGGCATGCTGTTCCACAGCCTTTACGAGCAGGCGGCGGGCAACTACATCAACCAGCTGCGCGTGGATGTGCGCGGGCTGGACATGGCGGGTTTCCGGACGGCCTGGCAGGCGGTGGTGGACAACCACGAAGTGCTGCGCAGTTGCTTCCCGCAGGATCTGCCGGCGCCGGTGCAGGTGGTGCGCCGTCAGGTACAGGTGCCTTTCGTCGAACTCGACCCGCCCCAGGATCCGGATGCCGTGGCCCAGGCCGAGCGCCAGTCCGGTTTCGACCTGGCCAGCGGCCCGCTGCTGCGCCTGACGCTGATCCGCACGGGTGATGACAGTCATCACCTGATCTACACCAGCCATCACATTCTGATGGATGGCTGGAGCAGCTCGCGCCTGCTGGGCGAAGTGCTGCAGCGCTACAGTGGTGTGACGCCGGGCGCCAAGACCAGCCGTTACCGCGACTATATCCAGTGGCTGCAAGGCCAGGACCAGCAGGCCAGCGAAACCTTCTGGCGTGAGCAGGTGGCCGAGCTGCAAGAGCCGACCCGTCTGGTCCAGGCGTTCAAGTCCTCGGCCCAGGGGCAGGGCCATGGTGCGCTGGCGCTGCGTTTCGAGGCGCAGCAGACCCGGCAACTGGCGGACTTCGCCCGGGACCAGCGCGTCACCCTCAACACCCTGGTCCAGGCGGCCTGGCTGCTGCTGTTGCAGCGCTACACCGGCCAGGCCAGCGTAACCTTCGGTGCCACCGTATCCGGACGCCCGGCCGAGTTACCGGGTGTCGAGGAGCAACTGGGGCTGTTCATCAACACTTTGCCGGTGGTCGCCAGCCCGCGCCCGGAACAGACCGTGGGCGACTGGGTGCAGCAGGTCCAGGCGCTGAACCTGGCCTTGCGCGAACACGAACACACGCCGCTGTACGAGATCCAGCGCTGGGCTGGCTGGAGCGGCGAGGCGCTGTTTGACAATATTCTGGTCTTCGAGAACTACCCGGTCGCCGAGGCGCTGCAACAGGGCGCGCCGCGGGGGCTGCAGTTTGGCGAGGTGCTCAACCAGGAGCAGACCAACTACCCGCTGACCCTGGTGGTGCAAGTAGGTGAGCGCCTGGAGGCGAGTTTCAGTTTCGATCGCCAGTGCTTCAGCGAACAGGCCATCGACCAGTTGGCGGGGCACTTCCAGCACTTGCTTGCGCAGTTGGCGGCTGACGGTGAGCGTGCACTGGGTGGGCTTAGCCTGCCGGTGGAGGACCAGCAGGTGGTGGCCAGCTATCCGAGCACGGCGTGTGCCCATGAGCTGATCGAGGCGCAGGCAGCACGTACGCCTGAGGCGGTCGCCGTGACCTTCGCCGGGCAATCGCTGAGCTACGACCAGCTCAACCGTCGTGCCAACCGCCTGGCCCACAAGCTGCGCGAGCAGGGCGTGGGGCCGGATGTGCTGGTGGGTATTGCGGTGGAGCGCGGGTTCGAGATGATCGTCGGCCTGCTGGCGATCCTGAAGGCCGGTGGTGCTTATGTACCGCTGGATCCGGAGTACCCGCAGGATCGGCTCAGCTACATGATGGAAGACAGCGGCATTCAACTGCTGCTGACGCAAGGTCATCTGCTGGCCGATCTGCCCTTGCCGGCGCAGGTTCGCAGCCTGAAGCTGGAAGACGACCTGGCCGGTTACAGTGATCAGAACCCTGATCACCTGACCCAGCCGGACAACCTGGCCTATGTGATCTACACCTCGGGCTCGACCGGCAAGCCGAAAGGTACCTTGCTGCCGCATCACAATCTGCTGCGCCTGTTCAAGGCGACCGATGCCTGGTTCGGCTTCGGCCCACAGGATGTGTGGACGCTGTTCCACTCGTACGCGTTCGACTTCTCGGTGTGGGAGATCTTCGGTGCGCTGCTGCACGGCGGTCGCCTGGTGATCGTGCCGCGTGAAGTGACTCGTTCACCGGAAGACTTCCACCAGCTGCTGGTGGAGCAGGGCGTGACCGTACTGAACCAGACCCCATCGGCGTTCAAGCCGCTGATGCGGGTGGCTTGTGACAGCGCTGATGATCTGGCACTGCGCTACGTGATCTTCGGTGGCGAGGCCTTGGACGTTGCTGCCCTGCAACCGTGGTTCGAGCGCTTCGGCGAGGACTGCGACAACCTGATCAACATGTACGGCATCACCGAGACCACGGTCCACGTGACCTACCGGCCGATCCGCTTTGCCGATACGCAACAGCCGGGCAGCCCGATCGGTGCGGCGATCCCGGACCTGTCGATGTATGTACTGGATGCCGATTTCAATCCGGTGGCCAAGGGCTGCACGGGCGAGCTGCACGTCGGTCACGCCGGCCTGGCGCGCGGTTACCACAACCGTGCTTCGCTGACCGCCGAACGCTTTGTGCCGGATCCGTTCACCAGCGAAGGCGGGCGCCTGTACCGCACCGGCGACCTGGCGCGATATCGCGGCCAGGAGGTGATCGAGTACGTGGGCCGGATCGACCATCAGGTGAAGATCCGAGGCTTCCGTATCGAACTGGGCGAGATCGAGGCACGCCTGCAAGAGCATGCGTCGGTGCGCGAAGTGCTGGTGCTGGATATCGACGGGGCAGGGGGCAAGCAACTGGCGGCCTACCTGATCGCTCAAGATCCATCCACCGACCACGCCGCCCTGCGCGACACGCTGAAACAGCACCTGAAAGCCAACCTGCCGGACTACATGGTCCCGACCCACTTCCTGGTGCTGGAGCAGTGGCCGCTGACGGCCAACGGCAAGCTGGACCGCAAGGCCCTGCCGAAACCGGATGCCAGCCAGCTACAACAGGGCTACGTGGCCCCGCGTACGGCGCTGGAGCAACAACTGGCCGCAATCTGGAGCGAGGTGCTGAAGGTCGAGCAGGTTGGCCTGCACGACAACTTCTTCGAACTCGGCGGTCATTCGCTGCTGGCCACCCAGGTGACCTCGCGCATCCGCCAGCGCCTGGCACTGGAAGTCCCGCTGCGCAGCCTGTTCGAGTCCGCCGACCTTCTGGCCTTCGCCCAGGCCGCCGGCCAAGGCTCGGCCAGCCAGGCGCCGGCATTCACTGCCGTGGACCGCAGCCAACCGCTGCCGCTGTCCTACGCCCAGCAACGCCAATGGTTCCTCTGGCAGCTGGAGCCTGAAAGCGCCGCCTACAACATCCCTTCGGCCCTGCGCCTGAAGGGCGAGCTGAACATCGAGGCCCTGCGCAGCAGCTTCGCCGCGCTGATCGCCCGTCACGAAACCCTGCGTACTACCTTCAGGCAGCAGGGCGACAGTGCCGAACAGGTGGTGCACCCGATCCTCGATGTTCCGCTGCAGGTCGCGTCGGCTGCCTTGGATGAACCGGCGCTGCAGGCCTGGGTCGAGGCCCAGGTGCGCGAGCCGTTCAACCTCGAGCACGGCCCGCTGCTGCGCGCCCGCCTGCTGCGCCTGGCCGCCGACGAACACGTACTGGTGCTGACCCTGCACCACATCGTCGCTGACGGCTGGTCGATGCCGATCATGGTCGACGAACTGGTGCGCGGCTATGAAAGCCATCTGCAGGGTAAGGCCCCGCAGCTGCCGGCCCTGGCGTTCCAGTACGCCGACTATGCCGCCTGGCAGCGCCAGTGGATGGAGGCCGGCGAGCAACGGCGCCAGCTGGACTACTGGCAAGCGCGCCTGGGCAGTACCCAGCCGATCCTCGAACTGGCCACCGACCGCCCACGCCCGGCCGTGCAGCAATACGACGGTGCTCGCCTGCAGGTGAGCCTGGAACCGGGCCTGGTCGCCCAGCTCAAGGCACTGGCCGGGCAACAGGACGTGACCCTGTTCATGCTCCTGCTGGCTTCGTTCCAGGCCTTGCTGCATCGCCATTCCGGTCAGGCCGATATCCGCGTCGGCGTGCCGGTGGCCAACCGCACCCGGGCCGAGACCGAAGGGCTGATCGGCTTCTTCGTCAACACCCTGGTGCTGGATGCCCGCTTCCAGCCGCAACTGCGCTTCGACGAATTGTTGCAACAGGTCAAGCACACCGCCCTAGGTGCTCAGGCGCACCAGGAGCTGCCCTTCGAGCAACTGGTCGAGGCCCTGCAGCCGGAGCGCAGCCTGAGCCATAGCCCACTGTTCCAGGTAATGTTCAACCATCAGACCCAGGTGCTGGGCGAGTCCCGCGAACTGGCGGGCCTCAGCCTGCAGGGGCTGGTCTCGGACAAGCAGACCGCGCAGTTCGACCTGACCCTGGACACTGCCGAGCACGAAGGCGGCCTGAGCGCGACCCTGACCTACGCCACCAGCCTGTTCGAGGCTGCCAGCGTGGCGCGCATGGCCGAGCATTGGTGCAACCTGCTGCAGGGCATCTGCCAGGACGCCGGGCAGCGGGTTGCCGAACTGCCGTTGCTGAGCCGCGAGGAGCGCGAGCGCACCCTGCGCGCCTGGAACGACAGCGCCGCCGACTACCCTCGCGGGCAGACCGTCCAGCAGTTGATCGAGGCGCAAGCCGCGCGTACGCCGCAGGCCATCGCCGCGGTGCTGGGCGAGCAGTCGCTGAGCTACGAGCAACTGAACCGTCGCGCCAACGCCCTGGCCCATCATCTGCGCAGCCTGGGCGTCGGCCCCGATGTGCTGGTGGGGATCGCCGTGGAGCGCGGCCTGGACATGCTGGTCGGCCTGCTGGCGGTGCTCAAGGCCGGTGGCGCCTACGTGCCGCTGGACCCGCAGTTCCCCGAGGACCGCCTGGCCTACATGATGGAGGACAGCCGTATCGCGCTGCTGCTGACCCAGTCCGGCCTGCTGCAGCGCCTGCCGATTCCGCCGCAGGTGCACAGCCTGTGCCTGGACCGGCCGCTGCCGGCCGAGCACGGCGAGGACAACCCGCGCCAGCTGGCACTGCCGGACAACCTCGCCTACGTGATCTATACCTCCGGCTCCACCGGCAAGCCCAAGGGCGTGACCATCCGCCACGACGCGCTGGTCAACTTCCTGTGCAGCATGGCGCGCCAGCCGGGCATCGATGCCTCGGACAAGGTGCTGTCGCTGACCTCGCTGTCGTTCGACATTGCCGGCCTTGAGCTGTACCTGCCGTTGCTGCGCGGCGCCCGCGTGGTGCTGCTGGGCGAGCAGGTGAACAAGGACCCGCAGGCCTTGCTGGCGGTGATCCAGGCCCAGGCGGTCAGCGTCGTCCAGGCCACGCCATCGACCTGGCGCATGCTGCTGGATGCCGCGGCGCCCGGGGCCTTCGCCGGCAAGAAGGTGTTGTGTGGCGGCGAGGCGCTGAGCGCCGAGCTGGCCCAGCGCCTGATTGCCCAGGCCGGGCATGTGTGGAACGTCTACGGCCCGACCGAGACCACCATCTGGTCGGCCTGCCACTACCTGACCGCCAGCGACGACGTATGGCTGGGCCGTCCGCTGGCCAACACCCGCCTGCATGTGCTCGGCGCCGAGCTGGACGTGTTGCCGCAAGGCGCGCGCGGCGAGCTGCTGATCGGCGGCGATGGCCTGGCGCGCGGCTACCACAACCGTCCGGGGCTGACCGCCGAACGCTTCGTGCCGGATCCGTTCGCCAGCGAGCCGGGCGCGCGCCTGTACCGCACCGGCGACCTGACCCGCTACCGCGACGACGGCGTGATCGAGTATGTCGGGCGTCTGGACCATCAGGTGAAGATCCGTGGCTTCCGTATCGAGCTGGGCGAAATCGAGGAGCGCCTGCTGCTGCACCCGGCGATCCGCGAGGCCGCGGTGATCGATATCGACGGTCCGGCCGGCAAGCAATTGGCGGCCTACCTGGTGCTGCACGACGCGCAGCAAGGCGTGGAAGCGCTGCGCGGCGAGCTGCGCGCGCACCTGAAGGCCGGCCTGCCGGACTACATGGTGCCGGGCCACCTGGTGGGCCTGGCGCGCATGCCCCAGACCCCCAACGGCAAGCTGGACCGCAAGGCCCTGCCGCTGCCGGACGCCAGCCAACTGCAGCCAGCCCATGTGGCGCCGGTCACGGAGCTGGAGCGCAAGCTGGCGGTGATCTGGGCCGAGGTGCTGCACGTCGAGCGGGTGGGCCTGCAGGACAACTTCTTCGACCTCGGTGGGCACTCGCTGCTGATCGTCCAGGTGATCGGCCGGGTGCGTGAGCAACTGGGCGTCGATCTGAGCCTGAACGAGCTGTTCGAGCAGGCCACCCTGGGCGATTTCAGCCAGGTGGTCGAACGCAAGTCGGGGCAGGTCGCCAACGCCCATGACGAACTGACTAAATCCCTGGAGGCCTTGAAACGTCTTACTGCACAGGAAATAGATAATCTGATCGCTTAGCGGGAGACATTCAAAGTGCAAGAGCTGCTCGACTCCGTAAAGTCGCTGTCCACCAGGGAGCGCAAGGCATTGGCAGCCTTGCTCAAGCGCCAGGGTGTCAACCTCTACGGGGTCACCCCGATCTTCAGAAGGGAATCTGCGGACGGGGCAGCGCTTTCATACGCACAGCAGCGCCAGTGGTTCCTCTGGCAGCTCGATCCGCACAGCGCCGCCTATAACATTCCGGCGGCGCTGCGGCTCAAGGGCGCGCTGGACATCGAAGCATTGCAGCGCAGCTTCGACAGCCTGGTGGCGCGCCACGAGACCCTGCGCACGACCTTCCGCCAGGAGGGTGACGGCGCGGTGCAGATCGTCCATCCGTCGATGCCGCTGGCATTGGCGGTGGAGCCGTTGGCGGTTGCCGATCCGGCCAGCCTGGAAGCGGCCATCCGCGCGCGGGTGGAGGCCGAGGTGCAACAACCCTTCGACCTGCAACAGGGCCCGCTGCTGCGAGTCAGGCTGCTGGTGCTGGGGCCTGAAGAGCATGTGCTGATCCTCACCGTGCACCATATCGTCTCCGATGGCTGGTCCACGCCAATTTTGGTGGACGAGCTGATCCGTCTTTACCAAGGCTTGCGCCAGGGCTCGCCAGTGACCCTGGCCGAGCTGCCGATCCAGTACGCCGACTACGCGGTGTGGCAGCGTGACTGGATGGAAGCCGGCGAGCAGGAACGCCAGCTCGGCTACTGGCGCCAGCAACTGGCCGGCGAGCAACCGCTGCTGGAGCTGCCCGTCGACCGTCCGCGGCCGTCGGTGCAGAACTTCCACGGCGCGCGCCTGGCCATCGATATCGATGCCTCCCTGGCGCAGGCACTCAAGGCCTTGGCCCGCCAGCAGGGAGTGACCCTGTTCATGCTGTTGCTGGCGTCGTTCCAGACGCTGCTGCACCGCTACAGCGGGCAGGCCGATATCCGTGTCGGCGTACCGGTGGCCAACCGTGCCCGTGCCGAAACCCAGGGGCTGATCGGCTTCTTCGTCAATACCCAGGTGCTCAAGGCCGAGTTCGCGCCGCAGATCACCTTCACCGCGTTGCTGCAGCAGGTCCGCGAGGCCGCGCTGCAGGCCCAGGCGCACCAGGACCTACCGTTCGAACAGCTGGTCGAGGCGCTGCAGCCCGAGCGCAGCATGAGCCACAACCCGCTGTTCCAGGTGCTGTTCAACCACCAGGCCGAAAGCCCGGGCATGGCCCGTCAGCTGGGTGAGCTGCAGGTCGAGGGCTTGAGCTGGGAAGGGCAGACCACCCAGTTCGACCTGATCCTCAACACCGCCGAACACGACGGCGGGCTGATCGCGGCACTGACCTACGCCACCTCGCTATTCGACCCGGCCACGGTCGAGCGCATCGGCCGGCATTGGCGCAACCTGTTGCAGGGCATCTGCCAGGACCACGCGCAGCGTGTGGCGCAATTGCCGTTGCTCGACATGGCTGAGCAAGGCGAGTGGAAAGCCGAAGTGGAGCGCTACCCAAGCACGCTGTGCGCCCATGAGCTGATCGAGGCGCAGGCGGCGCGTACGCCTGAGGCGATTGCCGTGACTTTCGCCGGGCAGGCGTTGAGCTATGACCAGCTCAACCGCCGCGCCAACCGTCTGGCCCACAAGCTGCGCGAGCAGGGCGTGGGGCCGGACGTGCTGGTGGGCATCGCGGTGGAGCGGGGGTTCGAGATGATCGTCGGCCTGCTGGCGATCCTCAAGGCCGGTGGCACCTATGTGCCGCTGGATCCGGAGTACCCGCAGGATCGGCTCAGCTACATGATGGAAGACAGCGGCATTCAACTGCTGCTGGCTCAAGGGCATCTGCTGGCCGATCTGCCCGTACCGGCGCAGGTTCGCAGCCTGAAGCTGGAAGACGACCTGGCCGGTTACAGTGATCAGAACCCTGATCACCTGACCCAGCCGGACAACCTGGCCTATGTGATCTACACCTCGGGCTCGACCGGCAAGCCGAAAGGTACCTTGCTGCCGCATCACAATCTGCTGCGCCTGTTCAAGGCGACCGACGCCTGGTTCGGCTTCGGCCCGCAGGATGTGTGGACGCTGTTCCACTCGTACGCGTTCGACTTCTCGGTGTGGGAGATTTTCGGCGCGCTGCTGCACGGCGGTCGCCTGGTGATCGTGCCGCGTGAGGTGACCCGTTCGCCGGAAGACTTCCACCAACTGCTGGTGGAGCAGGGCGTGACCGTACTGAACCAGACCCCATCGGCGTTCAAGCCGCTGATGCGGGTGGCTTGTGACAGCGCTGATGATCTGGCACTGCGCTACGTGATCTTCGGTGGCGAGGCCTTGGACGTTGCGGCACTGCAACCGTGGTTCGAGCGTTTCGGCGAGGACTGCGACAACCTGATCAACATGTACGGCATCACCGAGACCACGGTCCATGTGACCTACCGGCCGATCCGCTTTGCCGATACGCAACAGCCGGGCAGCCCGATCGGTGCGGCGATCCCGGACCTGTCGATGTATGTACTGGATGCCGATTTCAACCCGGTGGCCAAGGGCTGCACGGGCGAGCTGCACGTCGGTCACGCCGGCCTGGCGCGCGGTTACCACAACCGTGCTTCGCTGACCGCCGAACGCTTTGTGCCGGATCCGTTCTCCAGCGAAGGCGGGCGCCTGTACCGCACCGGCGACCTGGCGCGTTATCGCGGCCAGGAGGTGATCGAGTACGTAGGTCGGATCGACCACCAGGTGAAGATCCGAGGCTTCCGTATCGAACTGGGTGAGATCGAGGCGCGCCTGCAAGAGCACGCTGCCGTGCGCGAAGTGCTGGTGCTGGATATCGACGGGGCAGGGGGCAAGCAACTGGCGGCCTACCTGATCGCTCAAGACCCATCCACCGACCACGCCGCCCTGCGCGACACGCTGAAACAGCACCTGAAAGCCAACCTGCCAGACTACATGGTCCCGACCCACTTCCTGGTGCTGGAGCAGTGGCCGCTGACGGCCAACGGCAAGCTGGACCGCAAGGCCCTGCCGAAGCCCGACGCCAGCCAGCTACAACAAGGCTATGTAGCGCCACGTACGCAACTGGAGCAACAACTGGCCGCGATCTGGAGCGAAGTGCTGAAAGTCGAGCAGGTTGGCTTGCACGACAACTTCTTCGAGCTCGGCGGTCATTCGCTGCTGGCCACCCAGGTGACCTCGCGCATCCGCCAGCGCCTGGACCTGGAAGTCCCGCTGCGCAGCCTGTTCGAGTCCGCCGACCTTCTGGCCTTCGCCCAGGCTGCCGGCCAAGGCTCGGCCAGCCAGGCGCCGGCATTCACTGCCGTGGACCGCAGCCAACCGCTGCCGCTGTCCTACGCCCAGCAACGCCAATGGTTCCTCTGGCAGCTGGAGCCTGAAAGCGCCGCCTACAACATCCCTTCGGCCCTGCGCCTGAAGGGCGAGCTGAACATCGAGGCCCTGCGCAGCAGCTTCGCCGCGCTGATCGCCCGTCATGAAACCCTGCGCACCACCTTCCATCAGGAAGGCGAGCAGACCTGGCAGCGCATCCACCCGGCCAGCGACTTCGACCTGGCTGTTGATGCGGTCAGCGCTGACGACTTGCAAGCGCGGGTGGCCGAAGAAGCCCGCCAGCCATTCCACCTGGAAAACGGCCCGCTGCTGCGTGCCCGCCTGCTGCGCCTGGCCGAAGACGACCATGTGCTGGTGCTGACCCTGCACCATATCGTCGCCGACGGCTGGTCGATGCCAATCATGGTCGACGAGGTGGTGCGCCTGTATGCCGGCTACTGTCAGGGCGCTGCCGCGCCACTGCCGGCCCTGGCGTTCCAGTACGCCGACTACGCCGCCTGGCAGCGCCAGTGGATGGCCGCTGGCGAGCAGACCCGCCAGCTGGACTACTGGCGCGGACAGCTGGGCGACGAGCAGCCAGTGCTGGAACTGCCGCTCGACCGTCCGCGTCCGCTGCTGCAGAGCCATGTCGGCGAGCGCCTGGACATCACCCTCGAGCGCGAGTTGGCCGAGGCCCTGAAGACTACGGCGCGCGAACAGGGCGTGACCCTGTTCATGCTGCTGCTGGCCTCGTTCCAGAGCCTGCTGCATCGCGTGTCCGGGCAAACCGATATCCGCGTCGGCGTGCCGATTGCCAACCGCACCCGCGCCGAAACCGAAGGCCTGATCGGCTTCTTCGTCAACACCCAGGTACTCAAGGCCGAGTTCGACCTGCGCACCACCTTCGGCGAGCTGCTGCAGCAGGTCAAGCACACCGCCCTGCAGGCCCAGGCCCACCAGGACCTGCCCTTCGAGCAACTGGTCGAGGCGCTGCAGCCCGAGCGCAGCCTGAGCCACAGCCCGTTGTTCCAGGTGATGTTCAACCACCAGACCTACCGCGCAGGCGATGCCCGTCAACTGCCGGGGTTGACCGTGGAAGGGCTGGCCTGGGACAACCACACCGCTCAGCTGGACCTGAGCCTGGACACCTTCGAGAGCGACGACGGCCTGGGCGCAAGCCTGACCTATGTCAGCGAGCTGTTCGAGCGCGCCACCGTCGAGCGCCTGGCCGGCTACTGGCTGGTCCTGCTGCGCGCCATCGCCCGGCAGCCGCAGCAGGCGATCAGCGACCTGGCGCTGCTGGACTTCGAGCAACAGCGGCAGCTGGCGAGCAAGTCCGAAAAACTTGCCGACTTCAGCGCCGCTCCTTGTGTGCATCAGCTGTTCGAGGCGCAGGCCGCCCAGGCCCCGCAAGCCGTGGCGCTGGTCTGCGAGGGCGAGCAACTGACCTACCAGGCGTTGAACCGCCGCGCCAACCGCATTGCCCACAAGCTGCGCGCCCTCGGTGTCGGCCCGGACGTACCGGTCGGCATCGCCATCGAGCGCGGCCTGGACATGGTGGTCAGCGTGCTGGCGGTGCTCAAGGCCGGCGGCGCCTATGTGCCGCTGGACCCCGACTACCCCCACGACCGCCTGGCCTACATGATCCAGGACAGCGGCCTGCGCCTGCTGCTGACCCAGTCGGGCGTGCTGGCGCGCCTGAACGTTGCCCCAGAGGTCCGCAACCTGTGCCTGGACCAGGGTGACGACTGGCTGCAAGGCTGCGTCGAGGACGACCTGGCCAACCTGACCCAGGCGGACAACCTGGCGTACATCATGTACACCTCCGGCTCCACTGGCCGCCCCAAGGGCGTTGGCATCAGCGCCGCGGCCCTGCGCGGGCACGTGCTGGGCTTCGTCGGCCGCTTCGGGCTGACGGCGGCGGACCGGGCGCTGCAGTTCTCCACCTTCAACTTCGACGCCTTCGTCGAGCAGCTGTACCCGGCGCTGGTCTGCGGCGCCCGCGTGGTGCTGCGCGGCCAGGCGCTGTGGGACAGCGAGACCTGGTACCGCCAGGTGCTGGAGCAGGGCGTGACCTTCAGCGATCTGCCGACCGCCTACTGGCACATGCTGGCCAAGGACTTCGCCGCCCATGGGCCGCGGGATTACGGTCAGCTGCGCCGCGTGCACATGGGCGGCGAAGCCATGGCCGCCGATGGCGTACTGGCCTGGCGCGCCGCGGGGCTGGCCGGTGTGCGGCTGGTCAACACCTACGGCCCGACCGAGGCCACGGTGTGCATCACCAGCCATGACTGCAGCGACTATGTCACTGGCCAGGCCGCCTTGCCCGGCCAGATCCCGATCGGCCAGGCCCTGCCCGGACGCAGTGTCTACCTGGTCGATGCGGCCGGCAACCTGGCCTTGCCGGGTTCGATCGGCGAGCTGCTGGTGGGCGGCGAGCTGCTGGCCCGGGGTTACCACAACCGCCCGGGCCAGAGCGCCGAGCGCTTCATTCCCGACCCGTTCGGCGCCAGTGCCGGTGGGCGCCTGTACCGCACCGGCGACCTGGCGCGCTTGCGCGCCGATGGCGTCATCGAGTTCGTCGGCCGGGTCGACCAGCAGGTGAAGATCCGCGGTTTCCGTATCGAGCTGGGCGAGATCGATGCCCGCCTGCGCGAGCACCCGGGGGTGCGCGAGGCGCTGGTGATCGACATCGACGGCGCGGGCGGCAAGCAACTGGCGGCCTACCTGGTGCCGAGCGCGCAGGCCGGTGACGATCTGCGTGCCGACCTGTTGCGTCACCTGAAGGCCGGCCTGCCGGAGTACATGGTGCCCGCGCACCTGGTGTTCCTCGAGGCGATGCCGCAGACGCCGAACGGCAAGCTCGACCGCAAGGCCTTGCCCAAGCCTGACGCCAGCCAGGCGCAAGCGGACTACGTGGCGCCGCGCAGCGAGCTGGAGCAACGCCTGGCCGCGATCTGGGCCGAGGTGCTCAAGGTCGAACAGGTCGGCCTGCACGACAACTTCTTCGAGCTCGGCGGCCACTCGCTGCTGGCGACCCAGGTGATTGCCCGGGTGCGCCAGGGGCTGGGCCTGGAGCTGGCGTTGCGCAGTCTGTTCGAGTGCCCCGACCTGCAAGGCTTCGCCGCGCTCGCCGCACAAGGCAGTACCAGCCTGGCTCCGGCGTTGCTGCCGGTGGACCGCGGCCAGCCGCTGGCGCTGTCCTATGCCCAGCAGCGCCAGTGGTTCCTCTGGCAACTGGAGCCGGGCAGCGCCGCCTATCACATCCCCGCCGCCCTGCAACTCAAAGGCCGGCTTAACCTGGAAGCGCTGCGCCAGGCGTTCGAGGCCCTGGTGGCCCGTCACGAAAGCCTGCGTACCACCTTCCACCAGGAGGGCGGACAAGCGCTGCAGCGCATTCACCCGGCGAGCACCTTCACCCTGGTCATGGAGTCGCTCCAGGACACCCGCGCCGAGGCGGTTCGCGAGCGCGTGGCCCGCGAAGTGCAGCGCCCGTTCGACCTGAGCCAGGGGCCGCTGCTGCGGGTACGCCTGCTACGCCTGGCCGAGGACGATCACGTGCTGGTGCTGACCCTGCACCACATCGTCGCCGATGGCTGGTCGATGCCGATCATGGTCGACGAAGTGGTCGACGCCTACCTGGCCTTGAGCCAGGGCCAGCAACCCGAGCTGCCTGCCCTGGCCGTGCAGTACGCCGACTACGCCGCCTGGCAGCGCCAGTGGATGGAGGCCGGCGAGCAGGCCCGCCAGCTGGACTACTGGCTGGCGCAGCTGGGTGGCGAGCACTATGTGCTGCAACTGCCCACCGATCACCCGCGTCCCACCGTGCAGAGCCATGCCGGACGCAGCCTGACCCTCGAGGTCCCGGCGGCCCTGGCCCAGGCGCTCAAGGCGCAGGCGCGCGAGCAAGGGGTGACCTTGTTCATGCTGCTGCTGGCTTCGTTCCAGAGCTTGTTGCACCGCCAGACCGGCCAGGCCGATATCCGCGTCGGCGTGCCGATCGCCAATCGCACCCGGGCCGAGACCGAAGGGCTGATCGGCTTCTTCGTCAACACCCAGGTGCTCAAGGCCGAGTTCGACCTGCAGACCACCTTCAGCGAGCTGCTGCAGCAGGTCAAGCACACCGCCCTGCAGGCCCAGGCCCACCAGGACCTGCCGTTCGAGCAACTGGTCGAGGCGCTGCAACCGGAGCGCAGCCTCAGCCACAACCCGCTGTTCCAGGTGATGTTCAACCACCAGGCCTACCGTGCGGAGAATGTCCGCGAGCTGCCGGGGCTGAGCATCGCCGGCCTGGCCTGGGACAATCCCACGGCGCATCTCGACCTGGCCCTGGACACCTTTGAGAGCGAGGACGGCCTGGGCGCGACCCTGACCTACGTCAGCGACCTGTTCGAGCACGCCAGCATCGAGCGCATGGCCGGGCACTGGCTGAACCTGTTGCAGGCGGTCAGCACCCAGCCGGCCCAGCGCATCGTCGAACTGCCGCTGCTGGATGCGGCGCAGCGCCAGACCCTCCTTGAGCAATGGAGCCGGCACGAGGCCGTCTACCCCGACCAGCGCACCGTGCAGCAGCTGATTGCCGACCAGGCCGCGCGCACGCCGCAGGCCACGGCGCTGATCTGCGAAGGGCAGCAGCTCACCTACCAGGCCCTGGACCAGCGCGCCAACCAGCTGGCCCACCGCCTGCGCCAGGAAGGCATCGGCCCGGATGTTCGCGTGGGCATCGCCCTGCCGCGCAGCCTGGACATGGTGGTCGGCCTGCTGGCGGTGCTCAAGGCCGGCGGCACTTATGTGCCACTGGACCCCGACTACCCGCACGAGCGCCTGGCCTACATGATGGAGGACAGCGGCATCGTCCTGCTGCTCGGCCACAGCGCGCAGCTGCAGGACCTGGCCGTGGCGCCGCACGTGCGCAGCCTGTGCCTGGACAGCGAGGCCCTTGACGCCTGGCCGAGCCATGCATTGCCCGAGCTGGGCGACCCCGACAACCTGGCGTACATCATGTACACCTCCGGTTCCACCGGCCGTCCCAAGGGCGTGGGCATCAGCGCTGCCGCCCTGAGCCGGCACGCCCATGTCGCCAAGGGCTTCTGCGGGCTGTCGGCGGCCGACCGGGTGCTGCAGTTCTCCACCTTTAACTTCGACGCCTTCGTCGAGCAGCTGTACCCGGCGCTGATCTGCGGCGCCAGCGTGGTGGTGCGCGGCCCGACACTGTGGGACAGCGAGACCTTCTACCGCGAAGTGCTGAGCCAAGGCATCACCTTCGCCGACCTGCCGACCGCCTACTGGTACCTGCTGGCCAAGGACTTCGCGGCCAAGGGCCCGCGCGACTATGGCGTGCTGCGCCAGGTGCACATGGGCGGCGAGGCCATGGCCGCCGACGGCGTGCTGGCCTGGCAACAGGCCGGGCTCGGCCATGTGCGCCTGCTCAACACCTACGGGCCGACCGAGGCTACCGTCAGCGTCATGAGCCATGACTGCAGTGCTTATGTCACCGGCGAGCAGCCCCTGCCGGTGCAGGTCCCGATCGGCAAGGCCCTGGCCGGGCGTTCGATCCACCTGGTGGATGCCGACGGCGACCTGGCCCTGCCAGGGGCCATCGGCGAGCTGCTGGTGGGTGGCGAGCTGCTGGCCCGCGGTTACCACAACCGCCCGGGGCTGACCGCCGAGCGTTTCATCCCCGATCCGTTCGCCACTACGCCGGGTGCCCGCCTGTACCGCACCGGCGACTTGGCGCGCTATCGCGAACAGGGGCTGGTCGAGTACGCCGGGCGCATCGATCACCAGGTGAAGATCCGCGGTTTCCGTATCGAGCTGGGCGAGATCGAGGCGCGCCTGCGCGAGCATCCGGCGGTGCGCGAGGTGCTGGTGGTCGATATCGACGGCCCGATCGGCAAGCAGCTGGCCGCTTACCTGGTGCCCAACGCGATGCCCGAGGAGGAAGGCAGCCTGCGCGCCGAACTGAAGGCGCACCTGGGCGCCAGCCTGCCGGACTACATGGTGCCGATGTACCTGGTGCTGCTCGAGCGCATGCCGCTGTTGCCCAACGGCAAGCTCGACCGCAAGGCGCTGCCGGCCCCCGATACCCGCCAGGCGCAGTCGGCCTACGTGGCCCCGGTCAGCGAGCTGGAGCAACAGCTGGCGGCGCTCTGGGCCGAGGTGCTGGAGGTCGAGCGGGTGGGCCTGAATGACGACTTCTTCGAGCTGGGCGGGCACTCGCTGCTGGCGGCCCAGCTGATTTCCAAGATCAACTCGGGCCTGGGGATCGACATCCCGCTGCGCCTGCTATTCGAGAAACCGCAATTGAATGATTTTGCCCAGGCTTGTGCCTCCACCGGCCTGTCGTTGAGCGAGGACGGCTTGTCCGATATCGAAAGAATGATGAATGAAATGGCGGGCGTCTGAGATGGACAAGAGCACAGCAGAACGTATCGCCAAGCGCTTTGTCGGCCTTGCCCTGGAGCAGCGTCGGCAGATCCTCGACAAGATGCGCGAGACCGGGCAGAGCTTCCGCCTGTTGCCGATCGCCGTCACCCGCCACGACAGCCCGCGCATCCCGCTGTCCTATGCCCAGCAGCGCATGCTGTTCCTCTGGCAGCTGGAGCCGCAGAGCAGCTTCTACAACGTGCCGATGGCGGTGCGCCTGAGCGGTTCGATGAACCAGCAGGCCCTGGCCGAGGCCCTGGACGCGCTGGTGCGGCGTCACGAAAGCCTGCGCACGCGTTTCGTCTCCGAGGAGGGTGAGTTTCACCAGCAGGTCCTTGAGCAGTCCGGCGTGAGCCTGGAAGTACGCGAGGTACAGGCCGGGCCGGGCGAGGATATCGAACAGTGCCTGCGCACCGAGGTGCGTGAGGCACTGGATGCGCCTTTCGACCTGCTCGACGGGCCGCTGCTGCGGGTCCGGTTGCTGCGCCTGGCGCCCACCGAACATGTGCTGACGGTGTGCATGCACCATATCGTCTCCGACGGCTGGTCGGGCGAGCTGATGGTGCAGGAGTTCGTGCACCTGTACGAAGCGCTGTCCCAGGGCCGCGCCGCCGACCTGCCACCGCTCGAGGTGCAGTACGCCGACTATGCGATCTGGCAGCGCGCCTGGCTCGAGGCCGGCGAGGGCGAGCGCCAGTTGCAGTACTGGAAGCAGCAACTGGGGGACGAGCACCCGGTGCTGGAACTGCCGTTGGATCATGAGCGTCCGGCGCACCCCAGCTACCGCGGCGCGACCCTGCGCAGCGATGTGCCGGCGGCGCTGTCGGCCAAGCTCAAGGCCCAGGCGCGCAGCCAGGGCCAGACCGTGTTCATGCTGACCCTCGCGGCCCTGGCCGTGACCCTGGCGCGCTACAGCGGCCAGGCCGACATCCGCATCGGCGCGCCCAATGCCGGGCGCAACCGCAAGGAAGTCGAAGGCCTGATCGGCTTCTTCATCAACACCCAGGTGCTGCGGGTGCAGGTGGACGAGCGCCAGAGCGGCGCGGCCCTGCTGGAGCAGGTGAAGCAGGTGGTCAGCGGCGCGCAGTCGCACCAGGAACTGCCGTTCGAGCACCTGGTGGATGCCCTTGCGCCGGAGCGCAACCTGGGGCACAACCCGCTGTTCCAGGTGAAGATCAACCAGAATATGGCCGACACCAAGGCAGGCGCCCAAGCCCGGCAGACACTGGGCGAGCTGAGCGTCAGCGGTTTCCCGGTCGAAGGCAACGATGCCCGTTTCGACCTGGCCTACGACTTCACCGAGACCCCCGAGGGCCTGCAAGGCTACTTCAACTACAGCACGGACCTGTTCGAGGCCGCGACCATCGAGCGCCTGGCCGCTTCGTTCCAGGCGGTGCTGCGCACGCTCGTCGAGCACCCCGAGGCGGTGCTGTGCGAACACCCCGATGCCCAGGCCGCGCAGGTCGAGGCCAGCACCCACAGCTGGCCGCAGGCGGACTTCCTCGCCCTGTGGCGCCAGGGCCTGAACACCGGTGCCGAGCAGCCGGCGCTGCGCGCGGGTGATCGTATGGTCAGCTACGCGGAGCTGGAGCAGCAAGCCAACCGCTTCGCTCACTATCTGCAGGCACAGGGTATCGCCCCGGGCATGACCGTGGCGCTGTGCCAGGAGCGCTCCATCGAATGGGTGACCAGCCTGCTGGCCGTGCTCAAACTGGGCGCGGTGTACCTGCCGCTGGACAGCCGCCAGCCCGCCGAACGCCTGCAGCAGCTGCTGCAGGCCAGCGACGCGCGCCTGCTGGTGCACGCCTTGGGCGACGCCCAGGCGGCGGGGCTGGGCGTGTGCCCGGCGCTGGCTTTTGACGCAGCGCAGCACGGCGACCGCAGCGACCAGCCACCGGCGGTACACATCGATCCGCAGCAAGCGGCCTACATCATCTACACCTCGGGTTCCACCGGGCAGCCCAAGGGCGTGGTGATCAGCCACGGCGCACTGGCCAACTACCTGCAGGGCGTGCTGCAACGCCTCGACCTGCAACCCGGCGCCAGCCTGGCGATGGTCTCCACCGTGGCCGCGGACCTGGGCCACACCGTGCTGTTCGGCGCGCTGGCCTCGGGCCGGCTGCTGCACCTGCTGGGCCACGACCAGGGCTTCGATCCGGACGGTTTTGCCAGCTACATGGCCGAGCACCGGGTCGATGTGCTGAAGATCGTGCCCAGCCATCTGCAGGGGCTGCTGCAGGCCGCGCAGCCTGAGCGGGTGTTGCCCGAGCAGCTGCTGATCCTTGGCGGCGAGGCCAGCTCCTGGGCCCTGATCGAGCAGGTCCGGCGTCTGAAGCCCGGCTGCCGGATCATCAACCACTACGGTCCGACCGAGACCACCGTGGGCATCCTCACCCACGAAGTCGGCGAACGCCTGCCCGGCTGGCGCAGCGTGCCGGTGGGCCGGCCGCTGGACAACGGTCAGGCGCGGGTGCTGGATGCCTACCTCAATCCGCTGCCCGAGCGGGTGGCAGGCGATTTGTACCTGGGTGGCCAGGGCCTGGCCCAGGGCTATGTCGGCCAGCCGGGGCTGACCGCCGAGCGTTTCGTCCCCGACCCCTTTGGCCAGAACGGCGAGCGGCTGTACCGTGCCGGTGACCGCGCGCGCCTGGACCAGGGCGTGCTGGAATACCTGGGGCGCGGCGACGACCAGGTGAAGATTCGCGGCTACCGGGTCGAGCCGGGCGAAGTTGGCCAGGTGCTGCAAGGCCTGCCTGGGGTCGGCGAAGCCGTGGTGCTGGCGCTGCCCCTGGACAGCGATCCGTCGCGTCTGCAACTGGTGGCCTGGGCCGTGCCGGCGGCGGGCGTCGAGTTGCAGGCCGAGGCGCTGCGCCAGGCCTTGCAGGCGCGCCTGCCGGAGTACCTGGTACCGGCACAGGTGCTGCTGCTCGAGCGCCTGCCTCTGACCGCCAACGGCAAGCTGGACAAAAAGGCCCTGCCCAAGCCGGGCGTGGCCAGGCAGCGCTACACCGCGCCGGTGGGCGAAATCGAGGAGAAACTTGCCGCGATCTGGTGCGAAGTGCTCAAGCGCGAGCAGGTGGGCAGCACCGACAACTTCTTCGAGCTGGGCGGCGATTCCATCCTCAGCCTGCAGATCATCGCCCGGGCCAAGCGCCAGGGCATCAAGCTGAGCCCCAAGCAGCTGTTCGAGAAGCAGACCATCGGCCAACTGGCGGCGGTGGCCAAGCTGATCGAGAAGAAGCCGGCAGCCGAAGTGGTCGAGCTGGTGAGTGGCTCGTTGGCGTTGCTGCCGATCCAGGCGCGCTTCTTCGATACTGCGATTCCCCAGCGTCACCACTGGAACCAGGCGGTGATGCTGAGCCCACGCCAGCCGTTGACCGTGGCGTTGCTGCAGGCGGCGCTCAAGCTGCTGGTGGAGCAGCACGATGCCCTGCGCCTGCGGTTCAGCGAAGAGCAGGGGCAGTGGCATGGGCAATTCGCGCCGGTCGATGCGCAGCAGTTGCTGTGGGTGCATCAGCTGGACGACGCCGCGCGCCTGCCGGAGCTGGCCGACGAGGCCCAGCGCAGCCTGGACCTGAAGCATGGCCCGTTGCTGCGGGTGGTGCTGATCGACCTGCCCGAAGGCCAGCAGCGCCTGCTGGTGGTGATCCATCACCTGGTGGTCGACGGCGTGTCCTGGCGCGTCCTGCTCGAAGACCTGCAGGCGGCCTGCCAGGCCCTGTTGGCCGGCAAGACGCCGGTGCTGCCAGCCAAGAGCAGTTCGCTCAAGGCCTGGGCCGAGCACCTGCGCGAGCATGCCCGCAGCCCCGCGCTGGCGGCCGAGCTGGCTTACTGGCAGGCGCAGTTGCAGGGTGTCAGCGACATCCTGCCCGGGGCGAACCCAGAGGGCGGTCAGCAGCGTAAACATGAGATCTCGGTGCGCACCCAGCTGAACGCCGAGCTGACCCGGCAACTGCTGCAGGAGGCGCCGGCCGCCTACCGCACCCAGGTCAACGACCTGCTGCTGACGGCGCTGGCCCGGGTCATCCGCCGCTGGACCGGCGAGGTGCACGCGCTGATTCGCCTGGAAGGCCACGGCCGCGAAGACCTGTTCGACGACCTCGACATCACCCGCACGGTCGGTTGGTTCAGCAGCCTGTATCCATTGAAACTGACCCCGGCAAGCGACCTGGGCGCATCGATCATGGCGGTCAAGGAACAGCTGCGCGCCGTGCCGGCCAAGGGCATCGGCTACGGCGTGCTGCGCTACCTGGGCGACGAGCAGGCCCGCCAGGCCCTCGGCGCCCTGGCCCAGGGCAGCATCGTATTCAACTACCTGGGGCAGTTCGATGGCAGCTTCGACAGCGAGCAGGGCCTGTTCGTCCCGGCACCGGAAGGCGCGGGACAGGGGCAGAGCCCGGAGGCGCCGCTGGGCAGCCTGCTCAGCATCGATGGCCAGGTCTACGCCGGTGAACTGGCCCTGGACTGGAGCTTCAGCAGCGCGATGTTCGAGCGTGGGCAGATCCAGCGCCTGGCCGACGAGTACGCCGAGGAACTGCGCCAGCTGATCGCCCACTGCACCACCCCGGGCGTGGCGGGCGTGACGCCGTCGGACTTCCCGCTGGCCAGCCTCGACCAGCGCCAGCTGGCGGCGTTGCCGGTGGCGGCGGGCAATATCGAGGACATCTACCCGCTGTCGCCGATGCAGCAGGGCATGCTGTTCCACAGCCTCTACGAGCAGGCGGCGGGCAACTACATCAACCAGCTGCGGGCCGAGGTGCAGGGCCTGGATGTGCCACGCTTCGTCGCGGCCTGGCAGGCCACCCTGGACAGCCACGAGGTGCTGCGCAGCAGCTTCGTCAGCGGTTACGACCAGTCGCTGCAGGTTGTCCTGCGCGAGGTGCGCCTGCCGCTGGTGGAACTGGACTGGCGCGCTCAGGCCGACCTGCCGACCGCGTTGCAGGCCTGGGCCGAGGCCGACCTGCGCGCCGGCTTCGACCTGGCCAGCGGTCCGCTGCTGCGCCTGGCGGTGATCCGTACCGGCGAGCAGCACTACCAGCTGGTATTGACCAACCACCATATCCTGCTGGATGGCTGGAGCAGCTCGCGGCTGTTCGGCGAGGTGCTGCAGCGTTACGCCGGTGTCGTGCCAACGGCCAAGACCAGCCGTTACCGCGACTATATCCAGTGGCTGCAACATCAGGACCAGCAGGCCAGTGAAACCTTCTGGCGCGAGCGCCTGGCCGGGTTGGACGAGCCTACGCGCCTGGCCCAGGCCTTGCGGTCCGACGCCCAGGGGCATGGGCAGGCCGAGCATGAGGTTACTCTCGATGCACGGCGCACCCAGCGCCTGGGCGATTTTGCCCGGGAGCAGCGGGTCACCCTCAACACCCTGGTCCAGGCGGCCTGGCTGCTGCTGTTGCAGCGCTACACCGGCCAGGCCAGCGTGACCTTCGGTGCCACCGTGGCGGGTCGCCCGACCGAGCTGCCGGGCGTCGAGGAGCAGCTGGGACTGTTCATCAACACCTTGCCGGTGGTTGCCAGCCCACGTTCCGAGCAGCGTGTTGACGAGTGGGTGCAACAGGTCCAGGCACTGAACCTGGCCTTGCGCGAGCATGAGCACACGCCGCTGTACGAGATCCAGCGCTGGGCCGGCTGGAGCGGCGAGGCGCTGTTCGACACTATCCTGGTGTTCGAGAACTACCCGGTGTCCGAGGCTTTGCAGGCCGGTGCACCCCAGGAGCTGGCGTTCGGCGAGGTGGTCAGCCAGGAACAGACCAACTATCCGCTGACGCTGGTGGCACAGGTGGGCGACAGGTTGTCGGCCAGCTTCAAGTTCGATCGCGCCCGTTACGCCGAATCGGCTGTCGGGCAGTTGGCGACGCACTTCGTCGAGCTGCTGGAAGGGCTGGCGGACGCGCCGCAACGGGCCTTGGGCGAGATTGCCCTGAGCGCCGATCCGGAGCAGGTGATTGCCAGCTATCCGAGCATGGCGTGTGCCCATGAGCTGATCGAGGCGCGGGCAGCACGTACGCCTGAGGCGGTCGCCGTGACCTTCGCCGGGCAATCGCTGAGCTACGGCCAGCTCAACCGCCGCGCCAACCGCCTGGCGCACAAGCTGCGCGAGCAGGGCGTGGGGCCGGATGTGCTGGTGGGCATCGCCGTGGAGCGCGGGTTCGAGATGATTGTCGGCCTGCTGGCGATCCTCAAGGCCGGGGGCGCCTATGTGCCGCTGGATCCGGAATATCCGCAGGACCGCCTGAGCAACATGATGGACGACAGCGGCATTCTGCTGCTGCTGACGCAAGGTCATCTGCTGGCCGATCTGCCCGTGCCGGCGCAGGTTCGCAGCTTGAAGCTGGAAGATGACCTGGCCGGTTACAGTGATGAAAACCCGGAGCACCTGACCCAGCCGGACAACCTGGCTTACGTGATCTACACCTCGGGCTCGACCGGCAAGCCGAAAGGCACGCTGCTGCCGCACCACAACCTGCTGCGTCTGTTCAAGGCCACCGATGCCTGGTTCGGCTTCGGCCCGCAGGATGTGTGGACGCTGTTCCACTCCTATGCGTTCGACTTCTCGGTGTGGGAGATTTTCGGCGCGCTGCTGCACGGTGGTCGCCTGGTGATCGTGCCGCGTGAAAACACCCGTTCGCCGGAAGACTTCCACCAGTTGCTGGTGGAGCAGGGTGTCACCGTGCTCAACCAGACCCCATCGGCGTTCAAGCCGCTGATGCGGGTGGCCTGTGACAGTGCTGATGATCTGGCACTGCGCTATGTGATCTTCGGTGGCGAAGCCCTGGATGTGGCCGCGCTGCAACCGTGGTTCGAGCGCTTCGGCGAGGACTGCGACAACCTGATCAACATGTACGGCATCACCGAGACCACGGTCCATGTGACCTACCGGCCGATCCGCTTCGCCGATACGCAACAGCCGGGCAGCCCGATCGGTGCGGCGATTCCGGACCTGTCGATGTATGTACTGGATGCCGATTTCAATCCGGTGGCCAAGGGTTGCACGGGCGAGCTGCACGTCGGTCATGCCGGGCTGGCACGCGGTTACCACAACCGCGCCTCGTTGACTGCTGAACGCTTCGTGCCGGACCCGTTCTCCAGCGAAGGTGGGCGTCTGTATCGCACCGGCGACCTGGCGCGATATCGCGGCCAGGAGGTGATCGAGTACGTGGGCCGGATCGACCATCAGGTGAAGATCCGAGGCTTCCGTATCGAACTGGGCGAGATCGAGGCGCGCCTGCAAGAGCATGCGTCGGTGCGCGAAGTGCTGGTGCTGGATATCGACGGGGCAGGGGGCAAGCAACTGGCGGCCTACCTGATCGCCCAAGACGAAAATGCAGACCACGTAGCGCTGCGCGACACGCTGAAACAGCATCTGAAAGCCAACCTACCGGACTACATGGTCCCGACCCACTTCCTGGTGCTGGAGCAGTGGCCGCTGACGGCCAACGGCAAGCTGGACCGCAAGGCCCTGCCGAAACCGGATGCCAGCCAGCTGCAACAGGGCTACGTGGCCCCGCGTACGGCGCTGGAGCAACAACTGGCCGCAATCTGGAGCGAGGTGCTGAAGGTCGAGCAGGTTGGCCTGCACGACAACTTCTTCGAGCTCGGCGGCCACTCTTTGTTGGTGATCACGCTGGTGAACAGGGTACGTGAAGCTTTCGCCATCAACATCAGCCTGCATGAGTTCATGCTGATGGCGAGCTTCGAGGAACTGGCGAATTTCATCGGCGGCGGCAAGGATCGCCTGAAAACGTCGGTGATCAACCTCAACGGTTGCCAACGCCAGCGTCCGGCGCTGTTCTGCCTGCCGCCGGGCGGCGGCGGTGCCTACGCTTACTACCCGCTGGCCAGCCGCCTGGCCGACGAGCGTCCGGTGTATGGCCTGGTCAACAAGTGCTATGCCGTGCCGGGCTGGGTGGACGAGTCCTGGGAGGCGATGGTCGGCTACTACGTCGAGCAGATCCGCCGCACCCAGGCCAGCGGCCCTTACCATCTGCTGGGCTGGTCCCTGGGCGGCGCCCTGGCGCTGGAGGTGGCTCATGCCCTGGAGCAGGCCGGTCAGGAGGTGGGCTTCGTCGGCCTGGTCGATACCCTGCTACCGAAGGACGTGTCCGGCCTCGAGGCCGAGCCCGTCGAGGTGGTGCAGGTAGCGCGGGCGGACGAGAGCCTGCTGCGTGGGCTGCTGGCGTTCGCTCCGGGTGTGGGTGAAGCCCGTATCGTCGGTTTCATCGACGAGGCCGGGCGTCTGCCGGCCGAGGTCGACCGGACCGAATGGGTCATCAAGCAGGTGGCCGCTGCCGGGGGCGTCAGTGCCGAGCGGCTGCGGGCCATTCATGAGGATGTGCATCTGCAGCGGGAGATCGTCGATGGTTTCGCTGTGCTCGATCGCAACGTCGAACTGAGCCAGGCGTTTCGCCTGCGGCCGCTGGCGGTCCGGGTGGATTGCTGGTGGGCCAGCGAGAGCCGTAGTTTGGAACGGGTGCGGATGGGGGAGGCGGGGTTGCTGGCGCAGGCTTCGGTCAACGGGCTGGCTAGCTCGACGGTGATCGCTGATGGGCATGAGGGGGTTATTAATGCCGTGGCGTTTGTCGATGGGCTGGTGGGGAGGTTGGCTGGTAAGGCTTGAGATTGATGGGTGACTTGGGGCGGGTAGGGCTTTAGGTCCTATCCGTTCTTTATTGTGAGTCTGGTGCTTCTGCCTGTGTGGGAGTGCTTGTTGTTGTTGTTGTTGTTGTTGTTGTTGTTGTTGTTGTTGTTGTTGTTGTTGTTGTTTTTGTTGTTGGGTGGTTTTGATAGTTGTATGCGCATTCGAGGGTGTCAGAAATTTTGTGTTCGGGCATAACATGAGTAAGAGGTGCATGTATGCCAACCAAAAAGAAACCCTTGCGTGACCTGCCCAAAATCC
>NZ_JBLIYT010000022.1:0-45248 GCF_057480795.1 Pseudomonas sp. P110(2024) | reverse complement strand
GATCTTGAATTCTTCGGGGTAACGCTGACGACTCATGGCACCTCCTATTTGGGCCTCATTATGAGGCTTGGAGGTGTCTACGAAACCAGGGGCGATTCAAGTTTGACAAATTTAACTCAGCCTTCAATTGCTTTAAGTCGTCGCTTCAACTGCTCGTTAAGTGACATGCCGTGCACGCCTGAATGAATCTCGCGATGGCAGGACGGGCAGACAGCACCAACGTACCGAGGATGGTCGAGGCCTCCGTCAGAGAGCCGATTTACATGATGCGGCTCCAGGTATGGGGTTCCATCCTTCTTAATGAAGGGGGCTGGCTTGTCGCAGCTTTCACATAAGCCTTTGGCACGCATGAGGACGTAGTGAGCGACCTTCCGTCTACGCTGGTAAATTTTGCGATGCGCCGATTGGTCCATTGCATTCGTTATGGGCTTGCAGGCAGCCAGAGCGGCTATCCGAGCAGCAGCTAACGAATCTTCGAGTTCAACCCCCGTCCCCAACTCAGTTTCGATGTTCAGCTCTGGACTGCTCACAGGTACCAATCTGAATACAAGAGCAGTACGATCCTCACCATCAATATCCGGTTGGATTCGTTCAAAGACGTCGGCGCAGCAGAACTCACCTATATAGCGATTACCTTTCCCTTTACCGAGCGATTTGAACAGATGAAGCGCACGACCTGTCTCAGCATGCTCAGCGACAGCTCTGTTGCCACGGTTCAATGTCATAGGCCCACGCTGCCCTTCACCGGTGTAGAGAAACGCACCGTTCTCCCAGCGGTCGGCATAGCCGTATTGCTCGCCACTATCGCCTGTAAACAAGAAAATCGCCGGGTAGGTAGCAGATGCCGCTATGCCGCTCTGTCGGCTACCCCCGAATGGTCCGTTGATTTCAGTCACTCGATCGTAAATGGCCCCAGGCTCGAACTGCAGGACTACTTCTAGACCAGTGCTTTGCAGCTCGATGATGGTAAACCCACGCTTTTCTAAATAGCGGTTTGTGAGGTGTCCGCCAGGGAATTGGCCCACTGCGATGCCGGTAGCCAAGGAGACTATTTTCTTTGCTGGATAGGATGTATCCCCTACAGCAATCGCGTAGCGGTGGGCCGGGTTCGTCTCCCAACCAAGCCACTCTCGTTTTCCTCTAAAATCGCGGTCAAATTCCAGCAAAGCCTCGTCAATACGTTCCTTCGATACAGCTTTGATCGCCACGTGTGCTGCCCTTTGTCGCCGATGTTTGTAGGAAATTTCCCCATCGTCGCCAAAGTGATCAAACGGTTCAAGAAAAATGGCAAAGCGCCACTGCGATCGTAGCCTCCGCGCGAGAGTTCGTATGCGTTTCAGGTCCATATTCGTTGTGGCAGCAGGCGTGCCCAGGGTCTACGGAATCGGATTTTCCCTCTTCCTTGTAGTCCGTTTCCGAAACATACTCCTACCCCCTTACAGCCCGTTGCAGCCGCTGCATCACCCATCTAGTCTCGCCAAGTCGCTGCCAATTCAGCGGCCGGTTTTGACAGACCGGGAAGATAGTAACGCGCGTGCATGGCCGTCTATGGTGGCTGTACGTGGGGCACCTCGGTGCGCCGGTTTCCTATTTTCCCGGTCTGTCAACCCGCGTACAGCTGCCACCTTTCTGTTTGACAGCAGAGAGCGGTAGCTCCATTTGAAAATAGGAGCTCTACCATGCTGAAAATAGTCCCCGATCCACCTCTACACGACAAATACACCACCCACACCCTCGAAGACCTCCTGGTCCAGATCTCCGAATACCTCGTCTGCGCCCTGACCGTCAGCCAGCAAACCGTCCTGCTGCACGCCAAACCCCCAGGCCAGGTCCTGACCCTCGCCGCCATGCACGAAATCGACAGCGCCCGCACCCTGGTGGAAGTAGCGCTGAGCCGCGTGCAATCCCGGCACTGACCTGGCGAGCCTGGGCTCGCACTTGATCTTCACCGATCAGGCCCCGCGCTGTTCGCGGGGCCGCAGGAGGAATGGTATGGATAAGGAATTGCAGATCCCGTGCATCAAGAAACTCGCCACCACCGGCGTCGGGCATTTCGGCGAAGGCGCGCAGGTGAGTGTGCAAGACCCGCTGTTCCGTGTTGTGGCGGGGCATCCGCTGGACCATGCGGTGGAGCAGGCGACCGTGCTGATGTGTGCGGTGCACAAGATCAGTGATCTGGCGATGGTGGAAACTGATCATCTGCCTACGCTGCTGACAGCGGTGCATTACCTCAGTGGCATGGCCAAGGCGTTGGCCCAGGATGTGAATCATGGGTTGACGGTTCGCTTACCGGCGGAATAGCGATTGAGTAAATCGCCCGGGCAATATTACCTGGGCGCTTCCCCGTTCTGACATTGTGAGGGAATATTCAGCTGTAATAGTCCAGCGCTACCGAGCAAAGTTGTGCGCTGTACCGCCAACGAAACCGCTTTCAGCTATAGGCCCGCCCATGGATGCGACCATTGAACTGAAGATCAAAAACGCGCTGCACGATCTCTTCGCCGCTGTCGGGCAACTGCAGGCGGCCTATCCTGGCAAGCCTTTTACCCTGGACGGTAGGTTGGTCGGCGATATCGGCGAGGTGGTGGCCAGCCTGGCGTACAGGCTGACGCTCAATGACGGGCTCACCAGGCATCACGATGCGGTTTGTGATGCGGGGCGTAATGTGCAGATCAAGACCACCTTCGGCACCACCCTGACATTCCCCGTGCATCACGTGCCTGATTATTACCTCGGTATTCGCATGAACCGGGATGGCACGTTTGAAGAGGTCTACAACGGTCCGGGCTATCTGATTCAGCAGCAACTGGCTGGGCGCAGGCCTACGCGTACGGGGTTGCATGGGAATCTGATGGCCATGCTCAGGCGGTTGAATGGTACGGTGGCTGAGCAGGATCGGATACCGCGGCGTTGAGCGGGGTTGTTTTGGCAGGGTAGGTCCCAGTTCGTTATGAAGCAGGCCATGTGGTGGATGGCACCAGCTGCGCCGGTGTTGGGAGCAGCCCACTCCCACAGGATTTGTTTTCGCCTAGCCGCTATGGCGCCAGGTTCACCCCGTTACAGCGGCCCTTGGTGGAAAAGTCGTTGATCTGCCGCGCCTTGTTCACCGACATCAAGATCGTGCAGCCGCCAGGATGGGCCACGTCGTCCCAGTAGTTGGTATGGACCATCACATTGCCTTGCATCTCGGCTGTACTGCCGACCACCTCCTTTTGCACGTAGGTGGTATCGCGGTACCAGCCCAACTGCACCCCAGCGCCGTTGGGCAGCGGCTCCATGCGCATGGGCGGGCCGAAGAAGTCGATGGCCTGCTTGGCGTCGCGCCCTTGCCATTGGTTGCCCGCCATCAGCTCCGGCAGGGTCGGGATGCAGCCGGCCAGCACAGGCAGCAACAGGCCAAGGACCAGCAGAGGACGCGTGCTCATCGTGGGGTGTTCGCCAGCATGTCGTCCAGCTCCTGCACTGCCTGGCTGTTGGCCTGCACGCCAATCAACTGGATGAACATGGCCTGGATGGTGGCGACCATCTTCGCCGCCGGCATCTTGCCGATCGACAGCATCTGGTTGCGCGCGCGGTTGTCGGGGGCGCAGACGAAGGCGAAGGTGCGCTGCAGCCAGTAGTCCTTTGGTGCGGCCCAGTCTTTGGCGTTGGTTTTCACATCGCGCACGGCGCCGTCGAAGCGACGTATCGCCCGGGCGCTGTCCAGGCGGATCTGGCGCTGTTTGCATTTGACCTGCACCTCGTAGGCGGCGAGGGTCGGGAAGGCCGGGTCTTCGAACAGCTGCATGACCTGGGCCGATTGCACGCCACCGGGCTTTTGCAGGATGCCAGCGGCATCGGCGACGTAGACCTCGTTGTGCAGGCGTTCGCCTTTGCCGTAGATGATCCAGTAGTCGCCCGAGGCGGGGGCGGCCAGGGTTGGGATGCTGCAGGTGAGGGCCAGGATGGCCAGCCATTGGCAGAGGGGGGGAAGTTTGTGACCCATGGAGTCCTTTCCTGGTTTTTGTAATCCAGAGGGGACTATACGAGTGCTGGGTGAGTAGGGTCGATTAGGGCGGTTGTGCTAATGGCTAAAGGCCTGCGGCGTTCAGGTGCGGTTTAGAGCGAGCGCCTGTGCCGATCGATCGGCAATGGGCATGTAGTTCCGTTCTGAAACATGTAACGGTGGGCTTGTGCCTCATTTCCCTCAAGTCATTCTGCTGTACATTCCCTTGGTCAGACCGCACATGCGGCAGTTGTCGCATAGTTCGGATGAAGGAGCAAAACATGTCCAAATCAAGGGTGAACGTGGAACTTCTGGCCATCGAATGCGAAGCGCAGGAGGCCGAAAAAGCCATTCTTGAGCTTGTGCACACGGACATTACCGAGAACCCGGAACGTCTCCAGCCCATCCCTGCATCGTTGCTGAGTCGCATGGCTGATCTTCGGGCACGGGCACAAGCGAATCGCAAGTGCACCGTGCTGTTCGAAGGTTGAGAGCGTGATCGTCAGCAGACAACTTCTGCACACTCACGCCCCCGGCCCTGATTGTGCCATCCCCCGTTCCGCTTATACCAAAGGCTACGTTGGCCGCCCTCAGATTGCCCGCTCCAGCAGTTGGGCTTCGGCGATCTGTCCGTTCTCATAACGCAGCAGTACCTGACGCTCCCCTTGATCGAACAGCGACTGCTGCAGTTGCTGGGTGTCCTGCGGGCCTTGGGCCAAGACGCTGCTCAGGCCGTCCAGTTGCGCCGTGAAGCTTTGTTTCAGCGAGGCGTCGAGGCTGAACATGCGTGAACTGGTCAGTTCCATCTGCGAGTTGTAGATGCTGCGGCTCTGGTTACCGATTTCCTCCAGTTGGCCGAGACTTTCGAGAGCCTTGGCCGCCTGGGTGCGATAGCGTTGCAGTGGCTCGGCCAGGTAGCGCAAGGCACAACTGACCACCTGCAGCTGTGCGGTTTGCAGGTAACCGCTGACCCAACCCTCCATCTTCGTCAGGCTGCCCAGCAATGCCTGGCGGGTGCTGTCCACACCGAACAATCTGTCAGCCTGCACATCTTGGGCGTGCTTCAGTTCTTCGTTCATCTTGCGATCGAAGTATTTGGCCAGGGAGGTGATCTGGCTATGTTGATTCTCAAGTGTCTGGCGGGCAATGCTGTCGATGCCTTCTTGCGGATAGTGATCGAGCACGCCTTGGGTGTACTCGAACATCCCGGTCAGCTCTTCCCACTGTTTTTCGTCCAGATCGTGCTGCACGGCATCCAGTTGACGCTTGATGGCGTCCAGCTTCTCGTTGATGTCGTGCAAGTGCTTCTGGCCCACCGCCGAGGACACCGCGTTCCACACCACGCCACTGAGCAGCACGTTCTGCAGGTCTTCAGGCAGTGACAGGCTGGCCTGTTCACTGATCTTGCCGCCGGTACGCACGAAGGCCCGGACGCTGCCGTCGCCGTTGGCGTTCTTGGTCAGTGTCTCGAACGGCAGGCTGCACACCACGTAGTTGCCGCTAGCCAGCTCGCCCATGGCGGCCAGGCCGGGCACATTGGCCAGCAGCGGGTTGAGCGCACTGATCTGGTCGGTTGGCAGTGAGCGATGGGTACCTGCGGGCGGGCGTTGCACGACGTTGAGCTTGAGCAATGTGCCGCCCTGGCCGTCCTGGACCACCAGGTCGGCCGTGGTCTGGGAAGCGGTGGCCACTGGCTGGGTGTCGGGGCGTGTGGCCGGGGGCGTGGCGGGTGCTTCCCGGCGCAGGCGGATCCAGCCCATCTGGGCAACGAAGGGCACGGTCACGCGGTAGGCTTCAGCCACGCTGCTGTGCAGGCCCACGCCGGCCGTGAAGGCAGCGCCGAAGGGGTTCAGGCGCAATCCGGTGGTCGCGGCCATGGTGAACAGTGCCGCGCTGCGCGAGGCGGAGAGGCCGATCATGCTGGCGGCCCCTTTGGGCAGCGCCTCTTCAAGTTTGAACAGCCCAGCCAGCACCTTGGTGCTGGTGGCCCGCTCGAAACGCTCGCTGGCCGGTAGCTCCCGCCAGCCGGCACCGAACAGCGCCAGGGCGATCTGGCGTTCCTTGTCCGCCACGCTGGTTGCGCCGCTGCCGTTGAGCTTCTGGTACACGTCGTTGACGATCTCGGCGTAGGGCACCGCCGATTTCTTCAACAGGCGACGGGCCAGGTTCATGGCCGAATGCCCGCCGAACTGCTGCAGCTCATGGCCCAGCAGGTCAAGTTGCTGCTCGGTATAGCCCGCCGGTCGCGAGCTGTGCTTGGCCTGTACCAGCTGCTTCTTGATGTCTGCATCCAGGCCGGCGCGGCCCCGGGAGAAGTCGGTGATGATGTCCACCAGAATGTCCACTTCTTCGGGCGTGGCGCTGATGAGGCTGGTGAACAAGTCGTCGTCGCAATCGATTCCTGAGGTTGCCATCGTGTGTCCTTACCTTTTGAACGGTGTATCGGGTAAAGGGAGCGGGTGCCCCCGTACAAGGTGGGGTGGGCTCAAGGCACCAGCCAGGTGCTGGTAGGCCTGGCGTCGCGCTGAATGGCGACAGCCTGGCAGTGTTCCAGTATCGGCAGGATGTAGGTGATGACGACGGTGCCTGGACGGCCATCGGGTTGGCGACGAGCGGCGTGGCAAAGCGGGCCGGCGTTTTCTGGCGCTAGATTGGAGCGAATCTCCACTGCGTGTGCTTCCCCGAAGTGTCGGTTGCTGGCCAGGTAATCTAGCGTTTGCTGGAAGGCCGCACGGGTCAGGGTGATTGAGCTGTTGTTCGTGCCGGTTACCACCCTTACGTGGTCGTTGTTGACCGCCGCGATTCTGAAACGGGTGTTGCTGGCGTTGGAGGGCGTTCGCAGCTCCGTCCCCTGTAAGCGGCTGATCAGTGCCCAAAGAGTGTTATCGACTTGGGTAATGTGCTGCATGGCGTCCTTCCTTGTTGTTCGCTGTTCGTCTTCCTAGATTAGCGTGGCATGATGTCCGAATGACATCATTCTTTGGACTTACCTGTGTAACGATCCACGGCGGTCCTGCAGCTGCAATTAGGCGTGCAACAGGTGTCCTACCGCGTGTCGCCCGCATCGCGGGGCAAGCCCGCTCCCACGATGATTTCGATGGTGTCGATTGCCCTTCGCGGAACGTGCCTTCGCCTCTTTAATGTTGTAGTCCCTGGACTACTAAAATGAGCGAATTTTGTAGCCTCGGTGACACAAAGCCTCCTGGATGAACCACGGTCTGGAGTTGCTTGACCATGACCTTGACGTCCATGTCCGTTCCAGGCTCGTGGCCAAGCTTTATCGGCGCGTGACAATAACGCGGCGATGATCGAGCAGCTTTGCGTCTGAATTGCTGGGCAAAAGGTAATCCCGCTCGGGGTTGTCAGGTGAGCCTTGCCTTTATGGAATCTTGATCCCCAGTGAATTGAGAGTGGGTGTATCCATCCTGCCATTCACGGTCAGGGCACTATCCATTTGGAAGGCCATTAACGCGCCACGAGTAGCCTTGCCCAAGACCCCATCAATTGTGCCTTGATAGTACTGGCGAACCATAAGTGCAGTCTGTACGCGCTTGACCAAGTTGCTTTTCTGTTCGTTGGTCGCGCGGGTCTTTGACGTACCCGGGCTCGCTCCGGGAGCAGTGCCGGTCGACTGATAAAGGCTATTGCTACCTGAAGTACTGTGCGAAGTACTCGGCGCACTGTAGCTCCGCGTGCTCGTTGCGGGCGGGCTGTAGTAACGAGGCGCGCTATAGCCACCGGACCCGCTGTAATGGGAACTGTGGGAGCTATGGGACCGATGTGAGCTGTGCGAGCGATGTGCCGCATAAATGTTCACTGCGTCTGCGGCATTGAGCGTATCGGCAAAGACTGGAGGCTGCAGCTTGTCGCTTGGTTGCCAGTTCGCATCGGCAAGCGGTGTATGGCCCGCCTGTGCCAATGTGGTACCAGCCATCGGCAACAAGGTGATGCCACTGATCAGGATTTTCCAGCGGTCAAGCAATTTCACTGTGCACTCCTTGCATAGGCGCTAAAGGCCTCGGTCGATAGTTGTCGTACGCCGCGGCTCTGCCAGCGGTCAGTGTGGGATTTGAAGAACCCTGAGCAATGTTTGACGGCAGCGCATTGCTGACAGGTATCGATGAACAGGTTTTTCCAGTCGGAGATGCTCTGGCGGGCGAATCGTGAGAGGTGGGGTGGGATCAAACACAGGGGCAGGTTGTAGATTGAAACCGGCATCCCACGGTTGAAGAGGAAATAGGCGGTTTGGCTCAATGCCTCTTGATAATCCAGCGGGTCAATCCACAACTCCTCGTAGTGCTTTCTGGCCAGACCAGTACTTTCGATACCCATCAACGCAACGTGCCGTACGAAGGGGAGGTTCCTGAACACGTAATGGGCTAATTCAGGCAAGCGTGGTGTGGTCAGGCGACTGAGTACCACGCGTATCTCAATGATCTGGTTAGCGCGTGCGAGGTTATAGAGTCCTTGCACGGTTTCGCTGAAGGCGCCCGGGGACTGAACTACATGGTCATGGTCGACTGCGTTGTCGGCATACAGCGGGATGCCCCAACTCAACTGTGGGTGGCCTAGGACCGCGAGGGCTGCGATCCAGCTCGGATCTTTGAACAGCCGACCATTGCTGAGCACATGTATGGACTTCCGCGGCAAAACGGTTTTGCACTTGGCCAGAATCTCAAGCAGGCCATCGCGATAAAGTGTGGGCTCTCCGCCGCTGATCCCCAGGTTTTCCTCGCCTGCATCCATCAGGTCGATCAGTCGAAGGTTTTCCTCGATATGCCAGCGGTCATCGATATCTTTAGGCGGTTGCGAGCACATCAGGCAGAGACTGTTGCAACGATCCGTCATGAACAGCAGGTTACTGTCTGACCCGCGTCGATAGAGCACTCTTACCAATGCATTGCCAGGGGTAATGGCAATGACATCGCCAGGTTGAACGACATCCGGGTCTTTGGGGGAATGCAGATGTAGCCTGCCGTTGTCGAAGGGGCTAGTGAGTGACTCTGGGGTCAGGAAGCCGCCCACTGGCAATGAAACCAGATGTGGATTTCGCTCAAGATCTTTGTTGGGTAGCCAGAGCAGCAAATCATGGAATTGCGCGGCACCGGCGCAAACTGCGACACCTTGCTCAATGAACTCATCCAAGGTGATGACCTTGAGCAGCTTTGGTTCATTCAGGTGTTGAATTTCGAAGTGGGTATCTTTGCGCAGCATCGTCCTCAGCCCCTGTAGCCTGGAAAGCGAACATCGTTGTATGAGCGCCTGTTCAACCAGGACAGCAGTACCCTTTGGACGTTGTCATCTCCGTCGCGAAGCAAGGCGAACAAGTGCTTTAACAGCCCCATGTTCTTCTTGCAGAAACTGCTGAACAACCGGTGTCCGATCGGATCACCTTGGCGAGCATAATGCTCGACCGGGTCTGCGCCGCAGTAGGGAACCAATGCGCAATCCGAACAGCCCGGCAATGCCTCCGCGACGCCACTGGCAAGCAGCGCCTCCTTAACGGGTGAGGCCAAAAGTTCTGACAAGGGTTGCTGGACTGTGCCCAACCTTAAACCGTCTTCGCCCATCTCCAGCAGCATCCGAGCCTCGTCCGACGGGTAGACGTAACCGTCATAGTTGTAGACCAGCGCCGCTGTACCCGCGCCGGCGGGTGAGCGCAGGTCGACATAGCCGGATGAGAAGGGCGTCAGGATGTTCTTCAGCAGCAAGCTGGTGTAGCTCTCCGACAGGTAGGTTCCTTGCTGGTTGATCTTCAGCAGATAGGCCAGCGCCTTCGTGTAGAAGGTCAGGTACTGCTCAATCGGATAGTCAAGGCGATGTGCACTCTTGGAAGCAAACCCGTAAGGGCTGAGCGGTCTAAGTGAAATGCTGGAAAAACCCTGCTTTACGTATTCGTCGATGATAGCTTCAGGCTGTTCAAGGCTTCGAGAAGTCAACGTTGTCAGTGCGGAGACTGCGTCGTGTCCAAGATGCTCACGGACCCGTTTTATGCCTTCCACGGTGCGCTCGTAAGAGTCTCGTGAAGGCGTTGGGCGGTTGGCATTGTGCAAGGGCGCCGGTCCATCGAGGGACGTCGAGAACTGGATGCGGTGCTGTTTTGCGAAGTCGAGTACTTCGTCTGTCAGGTGGTGCAACGTTGTGGTAATGACGAACTGAATATCTCGTTGCTCGACCAAGTTTCGTGCAGCTACCCATTCGACAATCTGGCGTACACGTTCGAAGGCCAGAATTGGCTCGCCGCCCTGAAACTCCACTGTCAGGGCGGGAGCGTTCGACTCGAACAAGCGATCAACAGCAGCGAGTGCATCCGCTTCCGATAAGTCATGGCCTGAGCCACCCAGCGGTGCGCGCGAAACTTGGCAGTACTGGCAGGTGTGGTTGCAGCGTAGCGTTACAACGAACAAGTGCAGGGCTGGGCCCTGGAAAAGAAAGTCTTTGCGGCTGCGATATTGCGCCGCCATTTCGGGAAAAGGGTCGTGACGTGTCGGTTCGTAGATGAAATGGCGAGCTAGCAGGTCCTTGTAGAAAGGTGTGCCTGTTTCTATGTCGAAGTAACTGAGGGCCCGCAACTGCGCGTCGTTCACGTGCATGTACTCGCCTGTATCGGAGGTGAGCAAAATGTCGCGGTCATTTCCGGTGCTCAGGCGCATGAAGCGAAAGGGCAGCAGATGGTAGCCGTTAGCGTCGGTCGCGATCAGTGTCACCGCGAAACTCCGCATCCAGCAAGCGCTGCTCGAGCCAGCACCTCACGCAACCCAGCTGTCTCACGGTTGATGTGATCACGTAGGGCAAAGTCATTTAAATGCTGGAGGATCAGCGAATGCGCCTGCTCCTGAGGCAGGATGACTTTCGCTTTAGCAGGGAAGGCAGCGAGGCTGATCTGGTCAGCTTCAATGCCGATCTGAATCGCGACTGTTTCAGCCAAGGCATAAGCGGTTCGTTGCACCACGCTTAGGGAATAGGCTGCGCTGTCGAGTTTCAGAATGACTGGCCATGTCATTGGAACCGATCCTTCAAATCCATTGGGAATGTATGGATTTTGCCGGCTAACGAGGCATAGTGCCATCATATTTTTTTACATTTGCATACATTCAGTCAGGATTTTGATGGGCGGTATAGGAAAAATGATGAGAGTGGGAAGCGTTGTATGAAAGCTTCCCAGGCTATGGATGATCCTCAGAATGTCGGTGGTAGTTCATGCTCGAAGGGCAGATCCGGGCCTGTTCGGGAGCAGGTGATCGCTGCGGCATGGATTGCGTAGGCGAGGATCGCATCGATGGTTTCATGGGGGAGCTTCGCCACACCGGCTGGGCTGTCTGCTCCGAGGCGTGCGAGGTAGGCGAGCACTGCAGCTTGGAAGGTGTCACCGGCGCCTACGGTGTCGCAAACCGGCAACGAGGTATCCGCTGGGCGCTGCCATGAGCCGTGCGCGCAATGCACACTGGCACCGTCTGCTCCATGAGTAATGAAAACCAACCGGCAGCGTTCGTTGAGCCAGCCCCGCGCCACGTCACGAGTCTCCCGGCCCGGATAGAGCAGGGCGATATCTTCCTCACTGGCCTTGATCACATGCGCATGCCCGGCAAACGCTTCCACCTGCCGCCGCCACAACGCCACATCCGGCTGCGGATTAAGCCGCACATTCGGATCAAGGCTGATCAGCCGCCGGTCCCGCTCGCGCTCCACCAGTGCCATCAGCGTATCGGCTACGGGCTGCACTACCAGTGTGTATGAGCCTACATGCAACCCACGCACACGCTCATCCAGCTCCGGCAGATGTGCCAGCGTCACCTGCCGATCCGCACAGCCTTCACCGCGAAACTGATACTGCGCCGAGCCATTGGCATCCAGCCCGACCATGGCCAGGGTGGTCGGTGCATCGCTGGTTACCACATAGCGGCAGTCCACTCGTTCCTCCTCCAGCACCCGGCGCAGCCGGGCACCGAGGTAGTCGCTGGACACCCCGCCAAACAACGCCGACGCCACGCCCAGCCGGCGCAGGCCGACGGCCACGTTGAACGGCGACCCGCCGGCAATCGCGGTAAACCCCAGCTCGCTGCTGCGGCTGCTGTTTTCCAGGCTGAAGACATCGAACAGGGCCTCGCCACACACCAGGTACATGCAATTCTCCAGAACGATAGACAAGGGAAGGATACCCGCACTCAGCGCGCAGGCAGTTGCTCCCGGTAGCGTTGATAGGCGACCTCGTACTCGGCCTGTTGCGCCGGGCGGGGCAGGGTTCGGGTGCTTTCGTCGAGGGCGACGCAGCGTTTGCACAGGGTTTCGAGGCTGTCGCCCTGGCCCAGTTGGCGACCGAGGCTCCAGGCGGCCTGGATCGCGGCGCCCAGGGCGGCGGCTTCGGTCTGTTGGGGGCATACCACTGGCAGGCCGAGCAGGTCGGCCAGTGTCTGGCGCCACAGCGGGCTTTTCGCCGCGCCGCCGACCAGGCGGATCTCGCTGCCTGGCAGGCCGCTGGCGCGCAGCAGGTCGAGGCCGTAGCGCAGGCTGAAGCAGGTGCCTTCGAGCACGGCGCGGCAGAGGTTGGCGCGGGTCAGTTTGGCGCTGGTCATGCCGTGCAAGCTGGCGGTGGCTTCGGGCAACGCGGGCACGCGTTCGCCGTCGAAGAAGGGCAGCATCAGCAGGCCGTCGGCGCCGATCGGGGCTTGGGCGGCGAAGGCGGTGAAACGGTCGAGGTCGAGCTCCAGCAGGTCGCGTACCAGGGCGCAGGCGCTGGTGAGGTTCATGGTGCAGATCAACGGCAGCCAGCCGCCGCTGGAGGCGCAGAAGGTCGCCACTTCGCCCTGGGCACTGACGTGGGGCTGGTCGGCGTAGGCGGCCAGGGTGCCGGAGGTGCCGAGGCTCAGGGTGATCATGCCGGGGGCGATATTGCCGGTGCCGATGGCGCCGAGCATGTTGTCGCCGCCGCCCGTGGCCACCCAGGTCTGCGGGCTCAGGCCGAGGGCAATGGCGGCCTGTTCGCGCAGGGGGGCGATGCAATCGCCGGATTCGACCAGCTCAGGTAGCGCCGCCAAAAGACGCTCGCCTGGCTCGATGTGCTGAAGGACATCGGGCGCCCAGGTCCGTCGGCGTACGTCGTAATAGCCGGTGCCGGAGGCGTCGCCGGGTTCGGTGCAGGCGCGACCGGTCAGCCAGTAATTCAGGTAGTCGTGGGGTAGCAGGATATGGGCGAGGCGGGCGAACAGATCGGGATGATGGCGCTTGGTCCACAGTAACTTGGACACGGTATAGCCCGGCGCGATCACCAGCCCGAGGCGCTCGAGGGAGCCTTGGGCGCCGCCGAGGGCATCGAGCAGTGCCTGGTTCTCGGGCGCGCTCTCGGTGTCGCACCAGAGCTTGGCCGGGCGCAGCACCTGGCTCTGGGCGTCGAGCATCACCAGGCCGTGCTGCTGGCCGGACACGGCCAATGCGCGGATCGCGTGGCCATCCACACCGGCTTCACGCAAGGCAGCGGCCACCGCCGCTCGCAAGGCATCCAGCCAGTCGGCGGGATCCTGCTCGCGCCGGCCGTCACGGCCCCGGGGCGGCGCGTGGGCGGCGCTGCCCAGGCCGAGTACCTGGCCGCTGCCGGCGTCCAGCACCAGGGCCTTGGTGCCCTGTGTGCCGCAGTCGATGCCGAGGAACAATCCGTCCATTTCGAAACACTCCGTGTCAGTCGCCGAGGACCTGGCGCAGGGTTTCACTCACGCCGACTTCGCGCAAGCTGTCGTACAGGCGCTCGAAGGCGCTGACGAAGGCCTTGGACGCGGGGATGGCGCTGCCGAAGATCGCTTCGTCGCCCAGCACCCGGGCGGCCAGGCCGTCGCGCTGCACCACACGCGCCTGGCAATCGGCGGCGCGGGGGTCGGGGATGCTGTAGCGGTTGCCGTGCTCGTCTTCGCCGCGCAGGTACAGGGCCCAGGCGGCCACCACCAGGGCCACGCGCTCCAGGGGCTTGCCGTCGGCGATCAGGCGGTTGGCGGTGGGCACGATGAACTTGGGGAACTTCGACGAGCCGTCGGAGCACACGCGCTCCAGCTGGTCGGCGATGGCGCGGTTGGCGAAGCGTTCGCCGAGGCTTTGCTTGTAGCGCTCAAGATCGATGCCGGGCACCGGGGCCAGTTGCGGGGTCACGTCCTGGTCCATGAAGGCGTGCATGTAGCGGCGCAGCAGCGGGTCGGCGAGGGTTTCGTGGACGAAGCGGTAGCCTTGCAAAAAGCCCAGGTAGGTGAGGGCCAGGTGGCTGCCGTTGAGCAGCTTGATCTTCATCTCTTCATAGGGGGTGACGTCGCGGGTGAACTGCACGCCGACTTTCTCCCAGGCCGGGCGGCCCGCGACGAAGTCATCTTCCACCACCCATTGCAAAAACGGCTCGCACACCACCGGCCAGGCATCGTCGACGCCGTGGCGCTCGCGCAGTTGCTGGCGGTGGGCGGGGCTGGTCATCGGGGTGATGCGGTCGACCATGGCGTTGGGGAAGCTGACGTGGCTGGCGATCCAGTCGGCTAGGTCGGGGTCGAGGCGCTGGGCGAAGGCCAATAGGGCCTTGCGGGCGACGTCGCCGTTGTGCGGGAGGTTGTCGCAGGACATCACGGTGAACGGCCCGGTGCCGGCGGCGCGACGGCGGCGCAGGGCTTCGCAGAGGTAGCCGAACACGCTTTGCGGGGATTGCGGGTTGGCCAGGTCGTGCTGGATCTGCGGCAGGTCGGCGCGGAACTCGCCGGTGCTGTCGTCGATGCAGTAGCCGCCTTCGGTGATGGTCAGGGAGACGATGCGGATATTGGGTTCGGCCAGTTTGGCCAGCAGCGGTTCGGCGCCGTCCTCGGCCAGCAGCATGCCGTTGATGGCGGCGATCACGCGTACCTTGGTGTCGGGCTGGTCGCCCAGTTCGAACAGGGTGTAGAGATGGTCCTGCCCGGCCAGGGCGTCGCGCATGGCGCGGTCTTCGCCGCGCAAACCGATGCCGCAGATGGCCCAGTCGAGGCCTTCTCCGCCGTTCATCAGGGCGTCGGTGTAGGCGGCCTGGTGGGCGCGGTGGAAGCCGCCGACGCCGATGTGCACGATGCCCTGGCGCAGTTGGGCGCGGTCGTAGCTGGGGCGGGCGACGGTGGGCGGCAGTTGGCCGAGGTTGTGCTGGTTCAGTTTCATCCTGGAGTCCTTAGGCCGCTTGTTGCAGGCGTTTGTCGAGGGCCTGGCCGTTGCTGTCGAACAGGTGGCAATGGGCGGGATCGAAGGTCAGTTCCAGCGCCTCGCCAAAGGCTGGTGCGAAATCCCCGCGCACTCGCACGGTGAGCATTTCCCCGGAGGCGGCGCGCATATGGCAGTAACTGTCGCTGCCCAGTCGCTCGCTGACATCGGCGGTCACCTGCAGCGAGCCTTGGATACCTTGCCCGGCGCGGTCGATGTTCAGGTGCTCGGGGCGAATCCCCAGCGTCACCTGGCTACCGGCATGCAGTTCCCCCGCGCACAACGGCAGGGCGATACGGGCGCCGCACTCAAGCGCGACCTCGCACTGGTTGCCCTGGTTGCGGCTCAGGTGCCCACGCAAAAAGCCCATCTTCGGTGTCCCCAGAAACCCTGCGACAAACAGGTTGGCCGGATGGTGGTACAGCTCCAGCGGCGAACCGACCTGCTCGATGCGCCCGCCGTTTAGCACCACCACCTTGTCGGCCAGGGTCATCGCCTCGACCTGGTCATGGGTCACGTAGATCATGGTCGCCGCCAGCTCCTGGTGCAGGCGCGCCAGTTCCAGGCGCATCTGCACGCGCAGGGCGGCGTCGAGGTTGGACAGCGGCTCGTCGAACAGGAAAATTTTCGGGTTGCGCACGATCGCCCGGCCGATCGCTACCCGCTGGCGCTGGCCGCCGGAGAGCTGGCGGGGCTTGCGTTCGAGCAGCGGTTGCAGCTCGAGGATGCGCGCGGCGTTGTCGACCTTGGCTGTCACCTCTTGCTTGCCGACGCCGGCCAGGTCCAGGGCGAAGGACAGGTTCTTGCGCACGGTCATGTGCGGGTACAGGGCGTAGGTCTGGAACACCATGGCCAGGTCGCGCTTGGCCGGGGCGGTGTCGGTGATGTCGGTGCCGTCGAGGGTGATGCTGCCGCTGCTGACCTCCTCGAGGCCGGCGATCAGGCGCAGCAGGGTGGACTTGCCGCAGCCGGAGGGGCCGACGAAGACCACGAACTCGCGGTCGCGCACGTCCAGGTCGATGCCCTTGATGATGGCGTGGCCATCGAAGCCTTTGTGCAGGTTGCGGATTTTCAGGTCAGCCATGGGGGGGTGTCCTCGGCGAAAGTCGGGGTTGGATGCGGGAATGCCGGGACCGCTTCGCGGTCCTTTCGCGACGCAAGGCCGCTCCCACAGGCGTGCGCGATCCCCTGTGGGAGCGGCCTTGTGTCGCGATTGGGCTGCAAAGCAGCCCCTGATAGCGGAGTCATTTGACTGCCCCAAACGAAAGCCCACGCACCAGCTGCTTCTGGCTGATCCAGCCAAAGATCAGGATCGGCGCGCAGGCCAGGGTCGAGACGGCCGAGAGCTTGGCCCAGAACAGCCCTTCAGGGCTCGAATAGGACGCCACCAACGCCGTCAGAGGCGCGGCGGCGGACGAGGTCAGGTTCAGCGACCAGAACGCCTCGTTCCAGCACAGGATTAGCGACAGCAGCAAGGTCGAGGCCAGCCCGCCGCGGGCGATCGGCAGCAGCACGCGGACGATCTCCTGCCAGGTGCCGGCGCCGTCCAGCCGCGCGGCTTCGAGGATGTCCACGGGGATGTCCTTGAAGTAGGTGTACACCATCCACACCACGATCGGCAGGTTGATCAGGGTGTAGACGATGATCAGCGCCAGGCGCGAATCGAGCAGGCCGAACTGCTTGGCCAGCAGGTAGATCGGCATCAACACGCCCACCGGCGGCAGCATCTTGGTCGACAGCATCCATAGCAGCGTGCGCTTGGTGTGGCGGGTCTCGAAGAAGGCCATCGAGTAGGCCGCAGGCACGGCGATCAGCATGCACAGCAGGGTCGCCGAGAACGAAATCAGCACCGAGTTCCAGGCGTAGGCGAAGTAGTCGCTGCGCTCGTTGATGTGCAGGTAGTTCTCCAGCGTCGGCGCAAAGAGGAACTGCGGCGGCGTGGCGAAGGCGTCCAGCTCGGTCTTGAAGCTGGTCAGCAGCATCCAGAAAATCGGGAAGAAGATCACCAGGGCGATGGCCCAGCACAGCAGGCCGAGCAGCGCGTTCTTCAGGGTGCGGGTTTGCTTGAGTGTCAGCATGGCGGGCTCCTCAGCTGCGCGCGGTGAGGTTCTTGCCGATCATGCGAACCAGCACGATGGCGGCAATATTGGCGATCAGCACGGCGATCAGGCCACCGGCCGAGGCCATGCCGACGTCGAACTGCAGCAACGCCTGGTTGTAGATCAGGTAGGCGAGGTTGGTGGACTCGTATCCGGGGCCGCCGCTGGTGGTGGTGAAGATCTCGGCGAACACCGAGAGCAGGAAGATCGTCTCGATCATCACCACCACGGCGATCGGCCGGGCCAGGTGCGGCAGGGTCAGGTGCCAGAAGATCGCCAAGGGGCCTGCGCCATCCAGGCGCGCGGCTTCCTTCTGTTCCTGGTCCAGCGACTGCATCGCGGTCATCAGGATCAGGATGGCGAACGGCAGCCACTGCCACGACACGATCAGGATGATCGACAGCAGCGGGTAGTGCGCCAGCCAATCCACCGGCTGCGCGCCGAACAGGCGCCACACGGCGGCGAGGATGCCCGACACCGGGTGGAAGATCAGGTTCTTCCACAGCAGCGCGCTGACCGTGGGCATGATGAAGAACGGCGAGATCAGCAGCACCCGCACCACGCCGCGGCCCCAGAACTCGCCGGCCTCCAGCAGCGCGGCGATCAGCACGCCGAGCACCACGCTGATCGCCAGCACGCTGCCGACCAGGGTCAGGGTGTTGAGGGCGCCGGGCATGAAGCCGGCGTCGGTGACGAAGAAGGCGAAGTTCTCAAGACCCACGAACTGGTTTTCGCCTGGGTACAGCAGGTTGTAGCGGATCAGCGAGAAATACAGGGTCATGCCCAGGGGCACGATCATCCACAACAGCAGCAGCGCCACCGAAGGGCTGACCAGGAACCAGCCGGGGCCGACGCGGCGTTTGCCGGGGCGCGCGGTGGCGAGGCTCGGGGTGTCGAGGGCCGATGTGTTCATGGCGACTCCGTGTGCATCGGAAAGGGGCGGTCACCGCGCCGCAGGACGGCGCGGTCTACGGCGGTGCGAGCTACTTGGGGTAGCCGGCGCGCTTCATCTCGCGTTCAGTGGATTGCTGGGCCGAGGCCAGCACCTGGTCCACGTTCATCTGCCCGGTGAGCGCGGCGGAAAACAGCTTGCCGACCTGGGTACCGATGGCCTGGAACTCGGGGATGGTCACCAGCTGGATGCCCACATAAGGCACGGGCTTGAGGGTGGGGTGGTTGGGGTCGACGCGTTTGAGCGATTCCAGGGTCACCTTGGCGAACGGCGCGGCGGCCAGGTACGCGTCGCTGTAGGTCGAGGCGCGGGTGCCCGGTGGCACGTTGGCCACGCCTTCCTGCTCGGCCACCAGCTTGCCGTAGGCCTCGGAGGTGGCCCAGGTGCTGAAGGTTTTGGCGGCGTCCTTGGCCTTGGAGCTGGTGGGAATCGCCAGGGCCCAGGAATACAGCCAGGTGGCGCCCTTGTCGGTGACCTCCTTGGGCGCGAAGGTGAAGCCGACCTGGTCGGCGACCTTGCTCTGGCTCTTGTCGGTGACGAACGAGCCGGCGACGCTGGCATCGACCCACATCGCGCACTTGCCGCTGTTGAACAACGCGAGGTTTTCGTTGAAGCCGTTGCTGGAGGCACCGGGCGGGCCGTATTGCTTGAGGGTGGTCACATAGAAATTCAGCGCGTTCTTCCACTCGCTGCCACTGAATTCGGGTTTCCATTGCTCATCGAACCAGCGCGCGCCGAAGGCGTTGGCCACGGTGCCGATCAGCGCCATGTTTTCTCCCCAGCCGGCCTTGCCCCGCAGGCAGATGCCGTACTGGCCCTGGTCGGGGTGGTTGAGTTTGGCGGCGAACTCGCCGAGCTGGGTCCAAGTGGGTTGCTCGGGCATGCTCAGCCCGGCTTTCTCGAACAGGTCCTTGCGGTAATAGGTGATCGAGGCTTCGGCGTAGAAGGGCAGGGCGTACAGCGTGCCGTTGGCCGACAAGCCGTTGCGCACCGAAGGGAACACATCGTCGAGGTGGTAGTCGGCGGGCAGGTCGGTCATCGGCGCCAGCCAGCCCTTGGCGCCCCATAGCGCGGCTTCGTACATGCCGATGGTCAGCACGTCGAACTGCCCGCCCTGGGTGGCGATGTCGGTGGTCAGGCGCTGGCGCAGCACGTTCTCTTCGAGCACCACCCACTTGAGCTGGATGTCCGGGTGCTGCTGTTCGAACACCTTGGCCAGGCGCTGCATGCGGATCATGTCGTTGTTGTTGACCGTGGCGATGGTCAGGGTCTCGGCGGCCTGGGTGTGCAGCGGCAGGCTGAGGCAGGCGGCGGCCAGGCAGGCCTTGATCGAGTCGTTCATCGGTGAACTCCCTCGGGGAAGACGTTATTGTTTTTGTGTCGCTCGCTGCCGATTACACCGTTGTGCGACGACGCCGACAAAGCCTCGCCTGCACCTTGGCTGATACTTTTTTGCTGTGCCGGGATTAGGTATTTCCCTGTGGGAGCGGCCTTGTGTCGCGAAAGGGGCGCGCAGCGGCCCCAGGGTTTCAGCGTTAACGCATGAATCGCCGGGGCCGCTGTGCGGCCCTTTCGCGACACAAGGCCGCTCCCACAGGGATTGCGTACGACCTCGGCACATCGCCCCGATTCAGGCCCGGTTCTGCTCGGTAAGGCGCTGGGTCACCAGGCTGCGGTAGTCGGACGGGGTCATGCCCTTGAGCTGCAAAAAACGCCGGTTGAAGTTCGACAGGTTGCTGAAGCCCGATTCGAAGCACACTTCGGTCACCGGCAGCTCGCCCTTGGCCAGCAGCTCGCACGACTTGCTCACCCGCAGCCGGTTGACGAACTCGACGAAGCCGCGCCCGGCGGCCTGCTTGAAAAACCGCGAAAAGTAGGTCGGCGTCATCCCCAGGTGCTCGGCCACCGCGTTCTGGTTCAGGTCCTGGGCGTAGTGCTGGAAGATGTAGTCCACCGCCCGGTTGATGCGCTCGACGTTGTGCTCGTCGGCCAGCTGCGAGGAGGTGACGGTGGACAGCAGCTGGTACTCCTCACAGGCGGCCAGCTGTTCCATGAGGATAAAAAAGTATCCCAGGCGGGTCATGCCGCAGCTATCGGCGATGCGTTGCAGCAGGTGACGGCTATCGCGGATCAGCGCCGGGTCACGGAACTCGATGCCGTAGCGCGCTCGTGCCAGCAGCGGGGCGAGCTGGGTGAGCTCGGAGAACACCTGGCTGCCGCCTTCAAGCACCTCGTCGGTGAAGTTCACCAGCATGTCGCGCTTGGCCACCACTTCGTCGGGGCCGACCTGGCTGATCCAGTTGTGCGGCAGGTTGGGGCCGGTGAGGAACAGCGTGTCGGGGGCGAAGTTGCCGATGTAGTCGCCGATGAACACCTTGCCTGCACTGGCAACGATCAGGTGCAGCTCGTATTCCTTGTGGAAATGCCAGCGCACCAGCGGGCTGGGGAAGCCGTGCTGACGGTAGATCAGCGAGGCGCCTTCATGGTCGTCCATCAACTCGTAGGATGGGTCGGTGACTTTGCTGGTTCTGGGCATGGCGGTGGCTGGGCCTGGCGGGGCGAGGTGTCATCGTAGCCTGAAGTGCTGGAGCAGGGCAGATGCTTTGCAGCCAAGGCATCCCTGGTGCCACCCGATGCAGGTCAATGCGGCCTTCGTGGGCGCGGCGATGCGACTTGTCTCGCGGTGGACAACCTATGCGGAGAATATTTCAGGTCCTGCAGCCTTTGTTTCGTTGTTTATGTAGGCCTTTTCCTAAAGATGCCTTTTCCTGCCGGTAGCCCGTTGTAGCGCATTGGCGATCGCTTTAGTCTCGGCCTGCTCGTCGCGCTTCACCCGTCGGAACAGGCCGCACCACTGGGCAGCTTACTGCGCACGGATCGCGCAGTCAGGTATGGCGGTTCCGGAGGATGAAGCGCGACGGGCTCTTTCTTTTTCCAGGGGGCAAGGTCATGGACAAGGACGAACACGCAAAGGGCACCACAGACTTGAAGATCGTCAGCCTGGTCGGCCGCACCAGGCAGTTCTCGGTACGCGACTGGGTGCAGGCGATCCCGGGGTTGCCGACCGAGGACGTGCTGCAGGAAACAACAATCATCCTGGGCTGTATCACATCGCTGACGTACCAGGCGTTGAGCCAGCCGAAAGAGGCACAGACGCTGATGCGGGCGACGTACTACCTCAGTGGCATGGCCAAGGCGATGATCGATGGGCAGTTGCCGGTGAGGCAGGAGCAAGGCGACAGTTGAGCATTGGCGTAAAGGTAAGGGCCGCTTTCGAGCAATCGAAAGCGGCTTTTTCATCTGGAGGGAGTACGTCAGCGCATTTCGGCTTCGAATTGAATCAACAATCGCATTTTCTCCAGGATCATGTCGATTACCACGCGTTCGTCGAAGCTTTCCAACTTCCATTCGAAGCCGATCACGCGCCGGCCTTCGGTCCACGGCTGTCTTGTGGTATCCACGAACAAATGGCGACCGAACGCCATCTGGCGCGTGTCGACGTTGATAAGGTACACGCGGATGGTCGGCCGCAGTGGCGTCTGGCTGCCGTCCAGGTAGAGCACCACATCCGACCATTCGACCCAGTTGTTGCAGGCGTAACGTAGCGCCGGTCCATCCGCCCAGGGTTGCCGGCGAGTGAAGGTTTCGAAGCCGTCGATCTCGGCCTGCAGGTGGGCGATGATCTTGCGATCCAGTGCCTCGACTGCCTGGTCGCGCAACTTGTTGAGTACATTGATCTGCGGCAGGTGTTCGAAGATGAAATCAATGCTTTCAGGGTTCATGTCACGCTCTACGGTGATGTTTTCCAGATGCAGCAGGAACTCGTCGGCCAGTACGCGCCACTTGTTCAGGCGGTTGTGCTCGACGTTTTGCGACAGCGCTGTGCGCAGGGCACCGAGAAGCTCGGCATAGCTGAGCCCTGTCCAGCCATCGGCGACATTGCTGCCCGACGGTGACAGCACCGCGAACAACACGCGTTTGTCGCGGCCACCGACCAAGGTATCGGCATACAGTTCGTAGTCGGCGAACGGGTTGACCTGGGCGTGGAAGACTTTGTTCTCGAGGATCAGCAGCCAGTCCTCGCCCTGCAACAACAGATCGATGCGTTTGCCATTGGTGGTTGTCACTTCACGCTGCGGAGGCAGGCGCAGGGTCGGCTGGGGTGGCGACTCCTTGCAGATGCAGCCCAGCAGAGTGCTGAGGAAGCAATCACCAAAGCCATGGATCTGATCGGGGTCGAGGAAGAACGCGAGTAGGTCAGTGGTGGGGTTTTCGTAGTAACCGCGCCCTCCCAGGGCAAAAATGCTGGGCTCATACGCCGGCTGGCGATGCCGTTCAGCTTCGGCAAGCAGGGCGCGTGCCTGATCCAGATGCATGGTGTTTCTCCGTGTGTTCCCCTTGCGGGGCATCAATGTCGGCGGTACCGATGTGCCTTCAATTGCGGTGGCGTAAGGTACGCCCTTTCAACAAGGTTGCCAGGATGACGGTGAGGCCAACGGCGATTGTCATTGCAACCAGCATGGTAAGCGCGACGCTCGTTTTTTCCAGCAACCCCGCCATCGCCAGGTAGAACGCGATCACCCCCACCGCGCCAATCGCATTGCCCCGCACCATCGCCGCCATCCCGGCTCGGCCGCCCTGCACATGGGCGAATACCACCAGCGGCCAGGCAATCACCGGAATCGGCGCCAGCATGCCGCTGGTGGCCGGCCCCAGCCAGCTGGCCAGGCTGGTGGTGACCATCAGCAGCGAGGTGGCGGACACCATGCGCAGCGGAATCTCCCAATATCGGTGTCGGGGGCGGGCAAGGGTGTTGGGCCTGGGCTCGCGGCCACTGGCGCGGATCAGCACGCCGATCAGCAGCAGCGCCACGGCCACCGACAGGTACAGCCCACCCCAGTGGGTGAAGGCATAGGCCGCCAGGCCATAGAACAGGATCGACAGCGCGACGGCCGGTGCGGTACCGAGTCTGCGCGTGACGAACAGGTAGAAGGTGTAGGTGGCCTGCACGGCCGCCAGCCCACCCAGTGCGCCGGGCACCGCGCCCAGGGCGAAGCCCGTGCCTTGCTCCAGGCACAGGAAGGTCATCACCAGGGCCGAGGTGATCGGCAGCCCGGACAGCAGCCCGCCAAGCAGGCCACCCCAGCGCCGCGAGGCGAGGGAGATGGCCCACATCAGCAGCGGGGTGACGACGAGTTTCAGGTAGAAAAGGGTCATTGCGCGGGGTTCCGGTTCTGCAAGGGTTGCGCCCGCCGTCGGCATTGGGTGGGGCGCGGGTCAATCAGCCTCGGCTGGCCTCCAGCGCCTGGGCGAGGTCGGCGATGATGTCGTCGCTGTGCTCGATGCCGATCGACAGGCGCACCATGTCGCGCGGCACGCCGGCTTTTTCCAGCTCTTCATCGTTGAGCTGGCGATGGGTGGTGGAGGCGGGGTGGCAGGCCAGCGACTTGGCGTCGCCGATGTTGACCAGGCGCACCACCAGTTGCAGCGCATCGATGAAGCGCGCCCCGGCGGCCTGGCCGCCCTTGATGCCGAACGACAGGATCGATGCCGGCTTGCCGCCGGTGTAGCGCCGGGCCAGTTCGTGCTCGGGGTGGTCCGGCAGGCCTGCGTACTTCACCCAGGCCACCTGGTCGTGCTCCTGCAGGTAGCGGGCGACCTTGAGCGCGTTCTCGGTATGGCGCTCCATGCGCAGGGCCAGGGTTTCCAGGCCTTGCAGGATCAGGAAGGCATTGAACGGCGACAGCGCGGCGCCGGTGTTGCGCAGCGGCACCACGCGGCAGCGACCAATGAAGGCGGCGGGTCCGAAGGCCTCGGTGTAGGTGACGCCGTGATAGGACGGGTCGGGGGTGTTGAGCAGGGCGAAACGTTCCTTGTGATCGGCCCAGGGGAATTTGCCCGAGTCGATGACGATGCCGCCGATGCTGGTGCCGTGGCCGCCGATGTACTTGGTCAGCGAGTGCACCACGATATCGGCGCCGTGCTCGAACGGGCGGCAGAGGATCGGCGTGGCCACGGTGTTGTCGACGATCAGCGGCACGCCATGGCGGTGGGCGGCCTCGGCCAGGGCGGTGATATCGACGATGTTGCCGGCGGGGTTGCCGATCGACTCGCAGAACACCGCCTTGGTGCGTTCGTCGATCAGCGCCTCGAGGGCGGCGATGTCGTCGTGGGCGGCGAAGCGGGTGGTGATGCCCATGCGCGGCAGGGTGTGGGCCAGCAGGTTGTAGGTGCCGCCATACAGCTTGGCCACCGAGACGACATTGTCGCCGGCCTCGGCGACGGTCTGGATGGCGTAGGTGATGGCGGCCATGCCCGAGGCCACCCCCAGCGCGCCGACGCCGCCCTCGAGGGCGGCCATGCGTTGCTCGAGCACGTCGTTGGTGGGGTTCATGATGCGCGAGTAGATATTCCCGGCCACCTTCAGGTCGAACAGGTCGGCACCGTGCTGGGTGTCGTCGAAGGCGAACGAGGTGGTCTGGTAGATCGGCACGGCCACCGCCTTGGTGGTCGGGTCGGGGCTGAAGCCCGCGTGGATGGCGAGTGTTTCCAGCTTCATGCGGTCGTTCCTTGAGCGTGGGGGTGGAAGCGTTCGAGCATGGAGCGGGCCGCAGGTGCGGGTCAAGTGTCACACGGGCGGTGCGGCCAGGCCCGGCATCGGTCGGGCCTGGTTCGCGCGGCTGCTCAGGCAGAGGTCGTGCTGTCGAGCGGCAGCAGGGATCGTTTCGGCAACAACGTCATGATCTGTTCGAACTGTCGGCGCTTGCTCCAGTCATCGTAGTCACCGATGACGTACAGCCGCTCCCTGGCGCGGGTGACTGCAACGTTGAGCAGATTCGGGGTTTCCACCGCCCAATCTCGCGCACCTTGGCTGTCGGCGCTTCCGCCCAGCAGCAGTACGATGATCTGCGCTTCCTTGCCTTGCATGGTATGAATGGTCCCGTAGACGATCTGGGCGGGCAAGAATGTCGAGAGTTTGCTCCGTACGTCTTGAAACGGCGTAATGACCGTGATCGCGTCCTTTGGCACACCATCGGCCTCAAGGCGTTCCAGCAGACGTTTGAGCATGATGCCTTCCTGACGGACCCAGTTGCCTGACGAAGGACCGGGAGCATGCAGCCAGCCGGAGGGAAGGCTGGCCTTGGTAGCTTTCGCGGGTTCCGGCGTGCCCGTGCCATAGACCATAGCGCCGGCATAAGCGATACGGTTTGCCATCTCGAACATTGGACGGTCGCAGCGGCGATGGACCACCAGTGGTAGGCCTACCCAGGTCTGCGCCTCCTTTGGGCCCAGCATCTTGCCCCATCGCGTGGCGAGGTCGGCAAGGGACTGGGCGGACTGGCGATTGCAGATCCAGTGCGGATCGACCTGGTAGTGGTTTCGCATGTGCTCAAGCACCGCATCGCATACCGGCACGATGGGCGGCAATTGCAGCGGATCGCCGACCAGCACGGCGCGGCGTGCACGCCATAGGGCGCCTACGGCAGCCTGTGGCGTGGCCTGGCCGGCCTCGTCCACCAGCAGCCAGCCAATTTCTTCACAGCCAAAGCTGCCGAACGATCGGGCGAACGAGGCGAAGGTACTGCTCAGGACCGGAACCACCATGAACAGTGATGCCCAGATCGACCGGCTCAGGTCTTGGGAAATGCCCAGATACTGGCTGCCTGTCAGTTGTCGGGTGATGCAGTAGAGGTTGGCGCTCAAGCGCTTCGCCTCGATCTGGAACAGGGTCTTGTGCAGGCCGAGTGCCTCGATGAACACCCGTGCCCGTGCCTGGCGCCAGCCTTTCAATTGCCAGGGCTCGAGTTTCTCAATGGCCTCCCCACGGCCAATATCCCCCTGCGTCAGCCAGGGCAGCAGATGCTCGGCTCCCCCCACGACGGCAAGTTGCCGAGCTGTTTCGACGTCGGTGTGCAGTGCAGCCTCTGCAAGCCCAAGCTGCTGCTTGACGGCTTCGAGCTGCAGTTGATGCATCTGTAGCTGCTCGGAAAGGCGCGCATCCTGTTTCATGGCGGTGGCGTAACTGTCGCTGCAAAGCTGGTGGCGTTGCTGCAGATAGGTACGTTGCGCACGCCATGTGCGGCCCGCCCCCCCGAGGGTGACGAGATTGCGCCATATGCCGGGCCGTTGGCCGACGTGGCTGTCCAGGGCATCCAGCGCATTTCTCAGTTGGTTCCGGGCTGGCAGCAGATTCGCGTTCTCGTGGTCTAGCTGGCCGGCCTTGAGTCGCTCATGGGCGCGCCAGTGAGCGTCATGCTCAGCCTGTTGAAAGGTCAGCGCCGTTCGACTTTCACGAACGGCATCGATTCGTTGATTGATCGCCGCGATTTGCTCACACAGCGCGTCGGCTGCTTCCTTGCTGGCGGTGTAGCGACGTTTTGCCGCTTTCCAGCGTGCCTGGCGTTCGCTCTCGGGGATGCTGTTGGCCGGGTTGCTCAGCCAGCCGATGAACCCCCGAGGACCGGTCGGCTTGTCGGATACGTCGATATCCGCGGTGTAGCTGTCTTCGTGCTCAGCGAGCACGTCGGCGGTCTGCAGGTCGTTTGCGGCTTCGCTCGTTCGTGCCTTTTTCTTCTTGGGGGGGGCTTCACCGTAGAAAAACTGGCTGACGAACTGCTTGCGCTTGGTCTTGCTGCCCAGTGCCGCAGAGATCAATCCCCAGGCCGGCTGGTCGATCAGCAACGTGGCGATGTCAGCGAAATAATCGATTTCGCCAAGCCAGGAGGGGTCGACCTTTCCGGCCTGCGGCAGCTCCAGCGTGATGTTTTCCACCGCGCCATTATTGCTCGAGGCTACTACCACTTCGAAACCGAACAGCTCGGGGTTCAGGCGGTAGCCTTTCTGCGGCCGCCCGCCGTCGTTGAGCTCCTCGCAGCCATTGTTGAGAAAGGCCTGGGAAGCCCTGTCGAACGAGGCGAGCACATCGGCTCTGCGGGTCACCACGGCCGCGATCAGGTCGCGCAACAGCGTGGTCTTGCCTGTTCCTGGTGGGCCGTTGACCCCCATGACTCCAGCACTTTCACCGAGTTCGGCCAACAGGCTGTTGACTGCCAGCTGTTGCGAGTGCACCAGGCCAAGATGCTTATCGCTCGGCCAGCAGCCCGGCGCATGGCGATGGGGATAGAGACGCTCGATGATCGGCAGCGAGGCATGCGGCTGGTCCAGGTGCAGCCGTTGGCCTGGGGCATGTTCACGCAGGTACTGGGTGAGCGCGGTACTGGACACGCCGCGATCCAGCGCCGATGCGACATGAGTGAGGTCATCGAGCAGGAAGCTGTTGAGTGGATCGTCCTGAGGTGTAGGCTTTTCTGGATCGATCGGGGTGGAGCGCACCCTGTGGCGGTGAGCGGCATCGCCGAAGAATGCCTCCAGCCCCAACGCTTGAACAATCGCCAGGGTCAGTTCATGCAACGCATCGCTGGTGACGACGGTGCCAAGCAGCTGACAGGCCAGTTGGCGGGCGTCGTCCTGCGCGCTGGCGAAGCCATGCTCCCAATTCCGCTCGGCAAGCACGCAACCAAGAAACCAGGCTTCGCTGGACAGCACCAGGCTGTCCGGTACCAGCATGCCTTCGGCGCTGAAGCGCAGGGCGAACAGGGCCGTTTCCCGCGACTGTGGCTCGCTGTAGCCCTGGTCGGCGCCAAACCGCTCCCCCAGGGCGGTAGTCACCGCCAGGCTGTCGTAAAGGTGGGCGAACAGGCTGTGGCTCCATACGCGTTTTTCCGGCAGTTTCTGCTTGCCCACCAGGCTGCCGGGCATCCAAGGCAGCGGGTCGTCCTGGCTGCGGATGTCGTGAAAGAACGGCAGATAGATGTCGTCCTCGTCACGGATGTTCAGTTTGGGGACGGGTTGAGGTTGCAACAATTCGATGGCGTGCCAGTAGCGCACGATGTTTGACGGGTTCATCGACATCCTTGAAAACGGGGCCTGGGGATCCGGGCGGTCGCTCTAGGCAAAAATGCGGCATGTGAACTGCGGCGCGTTGGCGTCCTGCCGCGCTGACAAGATGGGCTTCAGGGTAGAAGCCAGGTCGTGGTCGGGGTGATGGCGCGCTGTATGCCGACCGCCTGGCAGTGCTCGAGAATAGGCAGGATGTAGGTGATGACCATGCGCCCAGGGTTGCCGTTGGGCTGAAGACGCGCCGCCAGGCAGACCGGGCCGGCCAGTGCCGGATCCTTGTTTGAGGCGACCGGGACTGCGTTGGAAACGCCGAAGTGCCCGTTGGCTGCGAGATAGTCCAGTGTTTGCTGGAACGCCCCACGGCTGATGGTCAGGCTACTGGCCTGGGCGCCGGTGGTGATCGTCAGGTTGTCGGCACCCACCGTGTCGACCTGGAAGCGGGCGTTGCTTGGCGTGTGGGGTGTTTGCAGCTCCTGACCCTGCAGGCGAGTGATCAGCGCCCAAAGGGTGCTGTCGACCTGGGTGATGTATGGCATGAGAAGACTCCTTGTGATCTCGGCGAGCAGGCGTGCATCGGATCCAATGATGCGATGGCTGAGTGTATACCGCGAGCTTAACGCGATTTGATGGCTTCATGATATTGCCAGCTGCCCTGTGGCGTTCCCCTGCGGTCGCTCAATATGGTGCTTGCAAGCGCGTCGTTTCCTCTTCGAGATAGCCGACCAGCGCCGCCACTTCTGTTTCCCCCAATCGCATGTTGGGCATCGCCAGCTGGTTGTACTGCGCGTACAGCAGCATCGCCAGCGGGTCTTTCTCCGCCAGCATCCGGTCGGGCTCCATCAGCCAGCGCTTGAGCCAGGCCTCGTCACGCTGGCGGGTCACTCCCAGCAGGTCCGGACCGATACCTCGGGTGGCGCCGGGCTCGGCCTCGCCCAGGGTATGGCACGACGAGCAGCGGGTCCTGAACAGTTGTTCGCCCGCGCTGGGCGGGCGAATGTCGGGGGCCTGGGTGTAGTCGTGGTGCTGGGCGCTGGCGGTCTTCCAGTTGTGCAGGCTGTTGGCCAGGCGGTCGGCGAGGATGTACGGGCTTTCGAAGGGCGAGGCCTTCATCCAGCGGCCGGTGGCCTGGTTGCCGATGATCAGGCTGAGGTTGTGGTCCTTGCTGCGGCCATTCTCAAGGCCCTCTATGTACAACCCGAGGCTGCGACGCAGTTGCTCGATGTCGGCGGCTTGGCCGGTGAGCAAGGTCCAGCCCGGGCCGATGGCGAACTTCTCGGCGTAGCGCTTGAGGGTGGCGGGGGTGTCGTTAAAGGGATCGATGCTGATCGAGTAGATGAAGATGTCCTGGCCGACGCGCTCGCCCAGCAGCTTCTGCACCTGGCGCAGGCGGGCGGTCTCCACCGGACAGGAGTCGCCGCAGCCGGTGAAGATGAAATTGATGGCCACCACCTTGCCCTTGATCAGGTCGTCGAAAAAGCGCACCTGTTGGCCGTCCTGGGTGAGCAAGGGGATGTTGGGAAAGTAGTCGGCGCCCCAGGGAGTGGAGGGTGTTGCGCGGGGGCTGGGGGGCAGCGACCAGGAAAGGCCGAGGGTGAGCAGCAGCAGGAGCAGCAGGCGGCAGAGGCGGGGCATGGTCTGACCCTCTTGGATTGGCATGAAAGGGCCGCCTGGCGGCCCCTTGCACGACGTCACTTGATACTCAGCGGCACCGTCACGCTCTGCCCCAGTGCCGACTTCACCGTCACCGCCGGTGGTGACGCCGGGCCGCTGCCGGTGGTGGTCACCGACAGCTTCCAGCGCGCGCCGCTGCCGCTGCTGCTCAAGGGCGCCAGGCCCAGGTCGAGCGGCCCGCTGGTGGTGTTGGTGGAAACCCGGATGCTGTTGCCGGTGGCCACCGAAGTGGTCCCGGAGACTTCCCAGGTCCAGCGGTTGTTGCTGCGCAACTGCACCGTGGCGCTGCTGACCTGGATCTCGTCCATCGGCACCGCTGGCGAGACCGCGATGCTCACCGTGGCCGGCGCCAGCGACTCAAGGCCCTTGGCGTCGCGCGCGGCGTAGGTGAAGCTGGCGGTGAACGCCGTGGCGACGGTGGCCGGTGGGGTGTAGGTGAGCTGCGTGCCGTTGCTGCTGACCGTGCCTTGGCCGGAGTCGGGCTGGGCCAGGCTGCTGATGCTCAGCGGCAGGTTGCCGTCGGGGTCGGTGTCGTTGGCCAGCACGTTGAGCACGATCGGCTTGCCGGCCATGGTCGCGGCGCTGTCGTTCACCGCCACCGGCGGCTTGTTGCCGTCGTTGCCGGAGCCACTGCTGGCAGTGCGAAAGGTCGGCAGGGCGGCGGAGTTGACGTATTCCACGCCATCCCAGCCGGGCAGCGGCGTCGGCATCATCTGGAACTGGCCGGGGTGTTCCAGGTCCCAGCGCAGCAGCATCGAGGTGTCCTCGTGCTGGGTGTTGTGGCAGTGCTCCATGTAGGTGCCGGCGAACTCGCGAAAGCGAATGGCCATTTCCACTTCTTCCGACGAATCAGCGTCCGGGCCGATGCGGTAGACGTCCTTGCGCGCCCATTTTTCCCATTCCGGCGGCGCCTTGCCGTCACGGCTGAGGATTACCCCTTCCTCGAAGTGTACGTGCACCGGGTGGCTCCAGCCATTGCCGCCGTTCTTGATCTTCCACACCTCGAGGGTGCCGTCGCCGCTGAAACCGCCGTCGGTGGCTTCGCTGGCCAGTTGCGGGGCGGCGTTGATGCGCCGCGGGTCCATGCTGTAGCCGAAGCCGCCGTCGGTCTTGATGGTCCAGGGCGCGCTGTCGGTGCCATCGGAGCGGCCGAAGATGAACTCGCGGTGGCGGGCGGCCCTGAGCTTGACCTGATCGCTGGCGCTGGTGCGGTCCAGGGGCAGGGGAATCATCACCAAGCCCGCGGCCTTGCCGGGTTTGGCCGGTTCATACAGGCTCGGGTCCATGCTGACGTCCTGGCCGGTATACGGCTGCACGATCAACTGCATGAACTTGCCGACCACCGGGTCGCCGCCATCCCATTCCGGGCCCTTGCTGGTCTGCTTGATGACCGCCTTGTACTTTTCCGACAGCACGTCGGCCAGGTTAATGGCCTGTTTCGGGCCCTTGCCGGTGTCGTGTTCCATGAGGTTGACGAAGTACAGCTTGTCTCCGGCCTTGATCCCGTTCCTGGCGAAATTGATGATGATGTCGTAGCGCTCGGCGATGCCCTGCAGCGGCAGGATGGCGTTGTTGTCCTGCAGGTTGCCGTCGCCATTGAGGTCCAGGGTGCCGTCGAATGGCACCGCGTGCTCCATGATGTTGCCGTCGTTGGCGATCATGTGGAACGGCACGCGGGCATAGGAGACGTTGGAACCGCTCGGGCCCTTGAGCTCGCCGCTGTTGCCGGCGATTTCACGCACTACGGCAAACTTGAAGTAGCGCGACACCGAGCCGTTGAGGATACGGAAGCGGTAGCTGCGCGCGCGCACCTTGAGCTTGGGCTGGTACTGCCAGTTGACCAGGATCTGGTCGCCGAGAAAGCCGTCGGTGTTGAACGGGTTGAACCACAGCTGGCCGTTGGCGTCCCAGGCCTTGTCGGCGATCACCAGGTTGACGTCGTAGTCGCGGTTGCCCCAGGGCATCGCCGCGCCACTGGGGAAGCGCAGGTTGACGCCATCCTGCAGGGCTTCGTTGCCGCGGTCGATGGCCGAGTAGTAGTTCATCATCACCGCATTGCCCTTGTAGACGTTCTGCGCGGTGAAATCGAGCATGTGGTCGTGGAACCAGTGGGTGCTCATGGTCTCGCGCCAGTCGCCGCGAATCTTGATGCTGCCGTTCTCGCAGGTCTTCAGGCCAGGGGAGGCGTCGTTGACGAACAGGGTTTCGCCCGGTGCGCAGGGGAAGGCCGCGCGCGGGTCCTGGGCGCGGGTGTTGATGGTGTCGTAGCCGGCCAGCTGGATCGGCCAGCGATAGTCGTAGTACTGGCCGGGGAAGAAGTAGGCATTGGCGAAGCCGTCGCTCTCGGCTGGCGAGTGGCCATTGTGCTCGTGGGTGGAGATGGTATGCAGGCCAAAGCCGTTGTTGGCCGAAGGGTCGATCGGCAAGGCGTTGTAGTGGCGCATCAGCACCGGTTGGCCATAGCGCACCATCAGCAGCTTGGGTGGAAAGGTGCCGTCGAAGGTCCACAGCGCCTTGTGGCCCTGCAGGGGCATCTTGGGGTGGAAGCGGGTGTCGATGCCCTTGGTGGTGCCCAGGGTGGTGGGGATGTCGGAGGTCTGGTAGTACAGCCCGCCCGGGGCGAACTCGCCCTTGGCATAGTTGTGCAACTGCTTGCGATCGCGCAGGCCCTGGTTGATGCGCGCCCCGGCCTGGGCGGTCTTGAACGCGGCCTGGGGGTAGAACTCGTTCCAGCGCTGGTGCGACCAGCCCTTTCCTGGCGGACGGCCTTCGGCGGGCGAACCGACCCCGCTGCGGTTGAGGAACATCTCGATCTGCGCCTTCCACGGGTTGCGGTCGAGCACGTTGGCGTACTGCGACGGGAACGGCGTCAGCCCCGGCTGGGTCAGGAACGCCTCCAGAGCGTTGCCGTTGGGGCTGCTGCGGGCGGCGTAGTCGGGGTCCTGGGCGGGGGCCGCGCCGACCACGGGCGGCGGAAAGGTCATGACGTAGGGCGGTGTGGCCGGGTCGAGTTTCTCCGGACCGAATTCCTCGAACAGCAGCAACTCCTGGGTGAACGGCTCGGCGCCGAACAAGGGGCTGGGCTTGCCGTTGGTGGGGTATTTGCGCGAGGTCTGCAGCGCGGGGGGCAGCACGTTGTTGGTGGTCACCGTCGCGCGGTTGCCATAGACGCCATCGGTCAGTTCCAGCGAGCCCTCGTTGGCCTCGGGCATCGATTTCAAGTCTTCCAGCGCTGCCGCCAGGGCCACTGGCGTGACGGGCGGTTCGCTGTAGGCGGAAGGATCGGTAGGCGGTGGCTGGCCCACATCGTCGAGCGACCCGGCGAACGCGCTGGCCAGCCCAAGGCTGACCAGCAGTGCCGTAACGGTAGACAACCTGAACACCTGGGTCGATGTCGCAGCGGGTTTGTTCATTGCCGTATGCCCCGTGTTGTGCAGACCGGCATCTGTTGCCACTCGAAGAGCGACGAAGTGCCTTGAACAGGGCACAGCAACGGCTGTGCCAAACGGCAAATGGCCAAACGCCAGTTGTTTCAAGATGTTGCTGAGAGTGAGGGCGAGAAACGCTCAAGGTATTGCCGCAAACCTGGGGCTGGACACCCACTGCTGGGTGGGGAATGCTGCCCACCCGATGCCTTCGATCGTCACCGGGAGCCCACATGGATCCGCTTTACCTTATCGCCCTTGGCGCCATCGTCGCCGGGTTCGTCCAAGGCTTGTCAGGCTTTGCCTTCGGCATGGTGGCCATGTCGTTCTGGGCCTGGGGGCTGGAACCAAAGGTGGCGGCGGTGCTGACGGTATTCGGCAGCCTTACCGGGCAGTTGATCGCGGTGTTCAGCGTGCGCCGGGGCTTCAGCTGGTCGCTGTTGTGGCCCTTTGTGCTTGGTGGCCTGGCGGGGATTCCGCTGGGTGTGTGGGTGCTGCCTTACCTGGACATGCTGTGGTTTAAAGCGGTGTTCGGCACGCTGTTGGTGGTGTGGTGCCCACTGATGTTGCTGGCGCCACGCCTGCCGCGTCTGCAGGGGGGACGACTGGCCGATGGCGCGGTGGGCATGGTCGGCGGGGTGCTGGGCGGCATCGGCGGCTTTACCGGCACCGTGCCGACGCTCTGGTGCACCCTGCGCGGGTTCGAGCGCGACACCCAGCGGGCGGTGATCCAGAACTTCAACTTGTCGATGCTGGCGGTGACCATGCTCACCTACCTGGGCAGCGGGTTGGTGACCCCGGCGCTGCTGCCGGCGTTCGCGGTGGTGGTGTTGGCGATGGCAGTGCCGACGCTGCTGGGCACGCGGCTGTACCTGGGGATCAGTGAGCGGGCGTTTCGCCGGATCGTGCTGGGGCTGCTGACCTTGTCCGGGGTGGCGATGCTGGCCGTGGCGGTGCCGGGGTTGCTGGCGCGGGGCTGATCAAGCTGAACACCACCTCTGTAGGAGCGTACATTCCGACTATCACGCAAGACCGCTTCACCTCAGGCAGCCAACCCTTGCCCGAATCCGGTGTTCTTGGCACCCTTGCCTGCCTTGCCTCTCGACACGCCCGTAAAACAAGGAACCCTCAGGTGAATTGGGAAAAAGTCGGTAAATCCCTGGTAGGGCTGCTCGCCCTGGTCGCCGTCGCCGCCATGCTCTATGCGGTGCTGCGCGATGACGACCGCCTGCAGGCACGCCTGACCTACGCCCATCTCACCTACCCGGGCCAGTTCAGCGAGCGCATCAGCCAGGCCAACGACCTGCTCAAGTATGAGCGGTTGCACTCGCAGATCAGCGAGATCGGCGCCGGCGCCCTCAGCCATCCGCAGATCGACAAGCTGGTCGACCTGGCCCAGGCTCCGTACCTGCACCTGTTCGCCAGGCCGTTCGAGGCCGGGTTGGTGGATCACCGCACCGGCCTGCTTATCGAGCTGTACAACCCCGCGCAGGTGCCGCTCAAGGCCGTGCACATCCGCTTGCCGGCCAAGGGCCTGGTGCAGGTGCGTGACGCCGCCGGCAACGACACGCTGGTGCCGACGCCCACCAGCAGCATCGACCTGCCGGCCATCGACGGGGTGAGCGAAAGCAAGGTCTGGGTGTACTTCGATGCCGATTATTCGCAGATCCGTCAGGGCGGGATCAGCATTCGCGATGCCGACGGCAGCGCCGATATCCAGGTGACCCGTGAAGTGGTGGGGTTCCCGGCGCTGCTGGCGCGCTACAGCCAGGTGGTGGTCGCGGTCTTTGCCGGGTTGGTGCTGGGGTTGCTGACGTTGGCGTATGCGTGGCTGGGGCGGGCGAGGACAGCGAGTATTTCGCATCCTCTGTAGCAGCCTTGCTTGAAAAAGACCTGAATTATGACCAAAATATAGCGCTTGAATGAGGGCTATTAACATGCAGAACATCTTTGCCGACGTCACTGTCAGTGTCTCGGAATTAAAGAAGAATCCTACGGCAGTCATGGCCGATGCACAGGGGAAACCGGTGGCAGTCCTCAACCATAATCGCGTCATGGGCTACATGGTGCCCGCTGAACTCTACGAGGCGATGATGGAACGACTGGAAGATATCGAACTGGTGGCATTGGTCAAGGCGCGCGCGGGAGAGAAAGGCATCCCGGTCGAGCTGGATGACCTATAGGCTCGAGTTCCTGCCTTCGGCCCTGAAGGAGTGGGAGAAGCTGGGGCACACCGTGCGTGAGCAGGCCAGAAAGACGCTCCGGCAACGCTTGCTCTCGCCCAAGGTCGGTGTGGATGCGCTGCGTGATTTGCCCAACCACTACAAGATCAAGCTCAGGGCCAGCGGCTATCGACTGGTCTACCGCGTCGAGGATGATCGGGTAGTGGTGGTGGTGGTGGCGATAGGCAAGCGTGAGCGCGGGCAGGCCTACCGCTCGGCTTACAATCGCTGAGTGTCTGCAGCATCCCAGCTAGGTCGCTGGTGTACAGGCCGACAGCAAGGCCTCGATGAACAGGCCTTCCGCACGGCTCATGCGCTGGTCCCTGTTCCACAGCAGGTGGATGTCCACGTCGGCAATGCCCTCGTGCGGCGGCAGTTTCCACAGCAGCCCCGCGTCTACATCCTCCGCCACCACGTGTTCGGGCAGGCAGCCGATGCCGAAACCGGCAATGACCAGGCGGCGCACCTCTTCCAGGCTCGGTGACGAGGCGACGATGCGCCCGGCGAAGCCCTGCTGGTCGCGGAAGATGGTCAGCGGCGAAAGCATGCCGCCGATCTGGTCGCTGGTAAAACTGACAAAGTTCTCCCGTTGCAGATCGCCTTCGGCCTGGCCGAACAGCCCGTGGTGCCTGCCGCAGAAGAACGCGTAGCGCTGGCGCAGGAACAGCCGTTGCTCCAGCCGTGGCTGCGGCCGACGGTTGAGGCTCAGGCCGGCGGTGGCGGTCTTTTCCTGCAGCGCGGCGACGATGTCGGAGCTGCGCATCACGTCGATCTCCAGCTCCACCCGCGGGTGCTGGCGGTGAAACTCGGCGAGGAAATCATCGAAGCGTTCGCTGACGATGCGGCTGATCATCAGCAGGCGCACCTTGCCTACCAGCTCGTCCGCCGGCTGTTCCAGCAAGCCACCGATCTGCGACATCTGCCCGTATACCTCGCCGGCCAGCTGGAACAGTTGCTCGCCCACCTCAGTCAGCACGAAGCGCGGGCCGCGACGGGCGATGAGCTGGCGTCCGAGCTGTTCCTCGAGGCGCTTGAGCGCCTGGCTCACGGCTGGCTGGGTGAGGTGCAGGCGGGCGGCGGCGCGGCTGATCGACAGCTCCTGGCCGATGACGCGGAAGGTGCGCAGCAGGTTCCAGTCGAGGCGGTCGTTGAGCAGGCGGTCGGGCATGGTCGGGCTCGATAATAAGTGTGGCTAATAATTCGAATAATAAATAGAAAATTGAATTATAGGCTTCGGCGATGAATCATCTCCAGCAGTGCAGGCGCCGTCAGAGCGTCGCCATGTCCTAAAAACTCCTGCCAGAAAAACAACCAAAGGAGCCACCCATGAAGCCCGCCGCTTCGCCCCAACCGCGCCGTGCCGCCGCCGCCGCGTTCATCGGCACCATGATCGAGTGGTACGACTTCTACATCTACGCCACCGCCGCCGCGCTGGTATTCGGCGCCTTGTTCTTCCCCTCCGACAATAGCCTGTTCAGCACCATGGCCGCCTTCGGCACCTTTGCCGTGGGCTTCTTCGCCCGCCCCCTGGGCGGCATCGTCTTCGGCCACATCGGTGACCGCATCGGTCGCAAGAAATCACTGGTCATCACCCTGCTGATGATGGGCGTGGTCACCGTCGCCATCGGCCTGCTGCCGACCTACGCGCAGATCGGCGCGACCGCGCCGGTGCTGTTGATCCTGCTGCGGGTGGTTCAGGGCATTGCCGTGGGCGGCGAGTGGGGCGGGGCAGTGCTGATGGCCGGCGAGCATGCGCCCAAGGGGCGCCGCAATTTCTTCGCCTCGTTCGCCCAGCTGGGCAGCCCGGCGGGCCTGATCCTGTCGTTGCTGGCGTTCAGCGCGGTCACCCGCCTGCCGGAAGACGACCTGATGAGCTGGGGCTGGCGTGTGCCGTTCCTGGCCAGCGCGCTGTTGCTGCTGGTGGGCCTGGCGATTCGCCTGGGGGTCAACGAATCGCCCGAGTTCCTCGCCAGCCGCGCGCAGGCCGAGAAGGCCCGGCGCAAGGAGCAGGCGCCAGTGCTGGAGGTGCTTCGGACCGCGTGGCGGCCGCTATTGCTGTGCATCGGCGCCAATACGCTGGGTATCGCCGGGGTCTACTTCACCAACACCTTCATGATCAGCTACACCACCCAGCAGTTGCACCTGGAGCGCTCGCTGATCCTCGAATGCCTGTTCTTCGTGGCGATCATCCAGTTCTGCGTGCAGCCCCTGGCCGCTTGGGTCTCGGAAAAGCTCGGCGCCACGCGCTTCCTGGCGCTGGTCGCGCTGCTGGCGATGGCCTCGCCGTACCCGATGTTCGTGCTGGTGGGCAGTGGCGAAGGCCCGCTGATCGTGCTCGGCATTGCCTTGGCGGCGGCGTGCATGGCGTCGTTCTACGCGGTGATCGCCGGGTATGTCAGCGGCATGTTCGACACCCGCGTGCGCTACACCGCCATCTCCCTGGCCTATCAGGTCTGCGGCGCCATCGCCGGGGGCCTGACCCCGCTGATCGGCACCTGGCTGGCGCACAGCTTCACCGGCCAATGGTGGCCGATGGCGGTCTTCTACAGCCTGATCGCCTGCACTTCCCTGGTCTGCGTGCTGGCGCTGACGCGCCGATACGCCCGTAGCCGGCAGCTCGAGCTGGCCTGAATCTGGAGTATCCGCAATGTTGAAATGCAATGGCGAACGCCTGTGGGCGAGCCTGATGGCCATGGCCGAGGTCGGCGCCACCGCTCGTGGCGGCAGCTGCCGCCTGGCCCTGAGCGACGAGGACAAGGCCGGTCGCGAGCTGTTCGGCCACTGGTGCCGCGAGGCCGGCTTGAGCCTGAGCGTGGATGCCATCGGCAACCTGTTTGCCCGTCGCCAAGGCACCGACCCGCAGGCCGCGCCGGTGATGATGGGCAGCCACCTCGACACCCAGCCCGAAGGCGGGCGTTTCGACGGCGTCTACGGCGTGCTGGCAGGGCTTGAAGTGGTGCGCCGCCTGAACGACCTGGGCATCCGTACCCGCAAGCCGCTGGAGATCGCGGTGTGGACCAATGAGGAGGGCGCCCGTTTCACCCCGGCCATGTTCGGCTCGGCGGTGTTCACCGGCACCTTGCCGCTGGCGCAGGCCCTGGCGATCCGCGATGCCGACGGCATCAGCGTCGCCGATGAACTGGCGCGCACCGGCTTTGCCGGCCAGCGTCCGCTGGGTGGCGCCGTGGACGCCTATTTCGAGGCACATATCGAGCAGGGCCCGATCCTCGAGGATAACGCCAACAGCATCGGCGTGGTCAGCGGCGGCCAGGCGATCCGCTGGCTCGACGTGACCGTCGAGGGCATGGCCGCCCATGCCGGCACTACGCCGATGAAGCTGCGCAAGGATGCCTTGTACGGTGTGGCGCGGATGATCCAGGCCATCGAGCAGCTGGCCACGGACTTCGCTCCCGAGGGCCTGACCACGGTCGGTGAGCTGAGCATCGCCAAGTCGTCGCGCAACACCATTCCGGGCGTGGTGCGTTTCACCCTCGACCTGCGCCATCACCGCGACGCGGCCATCGACGCGATGGAGCGCGACATCAGCCTGCAACTGCAGGCCATTGCCAACCAGCGCGGCCTCAGCGTGCGCATCGAGCGCCACTGGGTCAGCCCGGCCACGCCGTTCGATGCCCAGTGCGTGGCCGTCGTGCAGCAGGCGGTGGATGGCCTGGGCTACAGCCAGCAGTCCATCGTCAGTGGCGCCGGTCATGACGCGATCCTGCTGGCGCGCTTCTGCCCCACGGCGATGGTGTTCATCCCCTGCGTCGGCGGGCTGAGCCACAACGAAGCCGAGGACGTGTTGCCCGACGATGCCCGCCAGGGCGTCGATGTATTGCTCAACGCCGTGCTGGCCCGTGCCGGCCAGGTTGACGAAGGAGAGGCCTGATGCGCTGCTATTTCCACCCCGAACAACTGCTGCACCATCCGCGCAGCTATTACTCCCGTGGCGCGATGCGCACCCCTCAGGAGGTGCCCGAGCGCGCCCAGCGGCTGTTGCAGGCCGCCAAGGGCCTGGGCTTCGACATTCGCCAGCCTGCCGACGCCGGCCTCGCACCGCTCAAGGCCGTACACGGCGAGGCCTACCTGAGTTTCCTCGAACAAGCCCATGCGCGCTGGAAAGAGGTGCCCGAGGACTGGGGCGACGAGGTGATGTCCAACATCTTCGTGCGCGAACCCAACGCCCTGCGTGGCATTCTTGCCCAGGCTGCTCGCTACCTGGCCGATGGCAGCTGCCCGGTGGGCGAGCACACCTGGCGCTCGGCCTACTGGTCGGCGCAGAGCGCGGTGGCGGGCGCCCAGGCGATTCTCGATGGTGAACCCGCCGCTTACGCTTTGTGCCGGCCGCCGGGGCATCATGCCCGTTACGATGCCGCCGGTGGATTCTGCTACCTCAACAATGCCGCCGTGGCCGCCCAGGTATTGCGAAGTCGCTACGGCCGCGTGGCGATCCTGGACACCGACATGCACCACGGGCAGGGCATCCAGGAGATCTTCTACGAGCGCGACGATGTGCTGTATGTCTCGGTGCACGGTGACCCGACCAACTTCTACCCCGGCGTGGCCGGCTTTGCGGACGAGCGTGGCCAAGGCGCGGGGGAGGGCTGCAATCTCAATCTGCCGATGGCCCACGGGGCGAGTGAAGCGGACTTCATGGCGCAACTGGAGGTTGCGTTGCAAGCGGTGAAGAACTTTGGCGCCGAGGTGCTGGTGTTGTCGTTGGGGTTCGATATCTACGAGCTGGATCCGCAGAGCAAGGTGGCGGTGACGACCGACGGTTTTGCGCGGCTGGGGGAACGTATTCGGGCGCTGCGGTTGCCCTGCCTGATTGTGCAAGAGGGGGGGTATCACCTTGAGAGCCTGGACGCGAATGCGCGGGCGTTCTTCTCTGAAAAGCGGGATTGGCGATAGGACTATCGCGGGGCAAGCCCGCTCCCACTGTTGTGATACAACCTGTGGGAGCGGGCTTGCCCCGCGATTGCGGTGGTAGGGGTGTTACACCCCGCCCCGGCGAACATGCTTGACCAGCACCTTCTCCAACAACTCCCACATCGCCGGATCGGTGCTGAACGCCACATTGAAGCGCATCCACCCGGTGGCCTTGGCATCTACCATGAATAGCTGTCCGGGCCCGAGCATGATGCCTTTCTCCAGGGCATCGTCCAGCAGCGCGGCGCTGTCGGGGATCGCCGGATGGCGGGTCCAGATATACATCCCCTCGTCCGATTCGATGAACAGCTCGAAGCCCAGCCGGTGCAGGTGCCGCCCCACTTCCTGATGCGCCTCGGCCAAGCGCTGGCGCAGGCGCTTGAGGTGTTTGCGCCAGCGACCGTCGATGATTGCGGCGTACACCACCCGCTCCATCACCTGCGAGGTGGTCAGGCCTGAGCGCATCTTCAGGTGCAGCAGTTGCTGGGTCAGTTCGGGGTTCGCCAGTAGGTAGCCGACCCGCACGTTGGGCGAGATGCTTTTCGAGTAGCTGCCCACGTACACCACCTGCTGCAGGTGGTCGAGGCTGGCCAGGCACGGCAGCGGGTCGGCGATCATGTCGGCGTAGAGGTTGTTCTCCACCAGCCGGAAGCCATGCTGGCTGGCCAGTTGCAGCAGGCGGTGCAGTTGCGCCAGCGGGGTGCGCGAGCAGGTCGGGCTGTGCAGGTGCGGCTGGGTGAAGAACGCCGTGGGGCGGTGGTGGGCCAACAGGCGCTCGAGCTGGTCGAGGTCGTAGCCCGCCGGGGTACGCGGCACGCCCACCAGGGTGGCGCCCTGGGTGCGCAGGATGCTCATCAGGTTGGGGTAGCCGGGGTCGTCCACCAGCACCACGTCGCCGGGGCGCACCAGGGTGCGCACGGCCAGGTCCAGAGCCTGGCTGGCGCCGTGGGTGAGCATCAGCTGCGCCGGGTTGGCGACGATCGACAGTTCCTGCTGCAGGTTCTGCGCGGTCAGCGCGCGCAACTCCGGCAGGCCCAGGGGGTCGCCGTAGCCGGACAGCTCCAGCGGGCTGCCGGCGACCTGGCGCAGGCCGCGACGCAGGCCTTCCTCGTACATCCAGTCGTTGGGCAGCCAGCCGCAACCGGGCTTGAACGGCAACTGACGGATCTCGAAGATCTGCTGTAGGTACCACTCGGAATTGAAGGTGGGGCGACTGGTGTCGACCTCGACGTTGTGCTTTTCCAGTAGCTCGTTCGCCGCACGATTGACGAAGAACCCCGCATTGCCCTTGCTTACCAGCAAGCCCTGGGCCACCAGCCTGTCGTAGGCCTCGACCACGGTGAAGGTGCTCACCGAGTAGGTAGAGGCGAACGCCCGGATCGACGGGACCTTGGCCCCGGGCTTGAGCGTCTGGTCGTCGATCAGCGCGCGCAGTCCGTCGATGATCTGGTTGACCAGCGGGGTGGAGGAGTCCGGATGGAGCTGGAGCATTCGGGGGCCTTCAGGTGTGCGCGGCGCCAGGCGCCTGCAGGGGTATCGCGGGTGTATTGCATCGGCGGCCTGTACAGTGCAGTGCGTTTTTCATGCCGCTGTGCATGGCTCTATGTGTTCGACATTTTTACATTACGTGTCAGATATAGCCAACACAGCACGTACCAGCGCCATGAATAATCACAACATCGCTGCTTTGCCGTCGGGGTTTGCCCCGCACCTTCTTTTCGCCTGGCCGGACGCCTCTCGTCCGTCCCCAGCATGGTTCAGTTCGTCCAGAGGGTTGCCTCTGGCCGCGTAAGCAGGCCGCCACGGATGGCCTGCGTGTGCTCGCGCACACCTCCCTGCCCGCAGTAGCACTGATGTACAGGTGAGACCGATAACCATCGGGGTTTCACAGTTTTTCCTTGGATAAAAAGAAGCACGGGGTAAATAACTGATGGACGCAACATCCACATCCACCACCGCGAAGGACGGGCACGAGAGCAAGCTCAGTGCCTCGCTCAAGTCGCGCCACCTGACGATGATGTCCATCGCCGGGGTGATCGGCGGCGCCTTGTTCGTCGGTTCCGGCAGTGTCATCCACAGCGCCGGCCCGGCCGCTGTGCTGGCGTACCTCGCCGGCGGCATCCTGGTGGTGCTGATCATGCGCATGCTCGGCGAAATGGCGACCTCCTCGCCGGACACCGGCTCGTTCTCCACCTACGCCGACCGCGCCATTGGCCGCTGGGCCGGTTTCACCATCGGCTGGCTGTACTGGTGGTACTGGGTGATCCTCATGGCCTGGGAGGCCTACGTGGCGGGCAAGATCCTGCACGGTTTCTTCCCCGACGTGAGCGTCAACGTGTTCGTGCTGGCCACGACGCTGCTGCTGATCACCGTCAACTTCTTCAACGTCAAGCACTATGGCGAGTTCGAGTTCTGGTTCGCGCTGATCAAGGTGGTGGCGATCGTCTGCTTCCTGGTGGTGTGCACCGCCGCGGTGATGAACATCTGGCAGTTCGGTGAAGTGCGCGGTATTACCCACCTGACCGCCGAAGGCTTCATGCCCAACGGCATCACCACGGTGATCGGCGCCTTGCTGGGGGTGATGTTCGCTTTCCTCGGCGCCGAGATCGTCACCATTGCCGCCTCAGAGGCGAAGGACCCGGCCACCCAGATCGTCAAGGCGACCAACTCGGTGGTGTGGCGTGTGTGCCTGTTCTACGTCGGCTCGATCTTCCTGATCGTCTGCCTGGTGCCGTGGAACGACCCGCAACTGGGTGTCTCCGGCTATGGTGCCTACCGCCGTACCCTGGAACTGCTGGGCGTGCCGTATGCCGAGCTGCTGATGAACTTCGTGGTGCTCACCTCGGTGAGCAGCTGCCTGATCTCCGGCCACTACACCGCTTCGCGCATGCTGTTCTCCCTGGCTCAGCGTGGCGACGCGCCGCGCCTGTTCACGTTCACCCGCATCGGTACCGGCGTCCCGGTGAACGCGATCATCGGCTCGTGCCTGGTGGCGGTCTTCTGCGCGCTGATCAACTTCAGTGACACCCTGCGGCCAAAGGACGTGCTGGAAACCCTGATGAACACCACTGGCATGATTGCCCTGCTGGTGTACCTGGTGATCGCCTTCTCGCAGCTGCGCATGCGCCGCAAGCTGATCGCCGAGGGCAAGGAAGTGCGCCTGAAGATGTGGCTGTTCCCATGGCTGACCTACCTGGTGATCGTGTTCATCGTGGCGGCCCTGGTGACCATGGCCTTCATGCCTGACTACCAGATCCTGGTGATTTCCACCGGTATCGCCGCAGCCATCGTGGTGGCCATGGGCGTGGTGCACCAGATCCGTAGCGCCAAGCGTCACTGATTGCGCTGGTGCCTTTGGCAACGGCCGGTCCCTTTCGAGGGACCGGCCGTTTTCGTTTGTTGGCAAAACCTTGTTTGCCAGTCAGATCATCCTTACGTTGCAGCATGCCGACATGGCTTATGCTGCACATAATTGCCCTACTAGGAGTCGCCCATGGTCTGGTCCGCCACCCAGTATTCGTTGTTCGAGGATGAACGCACCCGCGCCGTGCGTGATCTGCTGGCCGCCGTGCCGGCGCGTCCGGCGCGGCATGCCACGGACCTGGGCTGCGGCCCGGGCAACTCCACCGAGGTGTTGCTGCAACGCTGTCCCGATGCCCAGGTCCTGGCCCTGGACAGCGATCCGGACATGATCGACAAGGCTCGGCAGCGGCCACGGCTGAGCATTCCACGGGTGCGTTGCGAGATTGGCGAGATCGCCAGCTGGACCGCCCACGAGCCCCAGGACCTGATCCTGGCCAACGCGTCTTTGCAGTGGGTGCCGGACCACGCCAGCCTCTACCCGCACCTGGTGCGGCAACTGGGCGAGGGCGCCAGCCTGGCCGTGCAGACCCCCGATAACCTCGACGAGCCGGCTCACCGCCAGTTGCGCGAGATCGCCAGCCAGGGGCCCTGGGCTGGCAAGTTCGCCGATTTCTGCCTGCCGCCGCGGCACAACGCCGGGTTCTACTACGACCTGCTCAGCCCGCTGTGCGCACGGGTGGATGTGTGGCGTACCACCTATCACCACCCGCTGGTCGGCGGCGCCGAAGCGGTGGTGGAGTGGTTCAAGGGCTCGGCGTTGCGGCCTTACCTGGCGCGGCTGGATGATCAGGAGCAGGCGAGTTTCCTGCAGCTTTACTTGCAGGCCATGCAGCGTGACTACCCGCCGGCCAGCGATGGTCGGGTGTTGTTGCCGTTCCCGCGGTTATTCGTGGTGGCGACGCGCTAGGCGCCAGAGCACGCAGGCGTAGATGCCGAGGTTGAGCAGCAGTACGATGGTGCCCAGCCACAGCTGGTTTTGCGGGGTCAAGCCGGCGGGGTAGATCACTGGCCAGATGTAGTGTTCGACGAAGCCGCCGTGGTAGCCGGCGTCGCCGGCGGTTTTGCGCAGGTGGTTTTCCCAGTCGGTCAGGGGGCACTCCAGGTGCAGGCCTTCCACGGCCAGGCCCCAGGCGAGGGCGGGGAGGTGGATCAGCAGGGCGCGGCTGCGCCAGAGCACCAGCAGGCCGCCGAACAGGACCAGCAGGATGAACGAGAGGTGGAACAGGACCAGGGTGTCGGCGGCCAGGCGGTAGAACATGGTGGGGTGGGGCCTTGCTGTTGGAGTCGGGTTAGTTTGTCATGTTTTTTGTTTCTGAGTTTCTGAGTTTCTGAGTTTCTGAGTTTCTGAGTTTCTGAGTCTGGGCGGTGATTGTTTTTATAGTTGTATGCGCATTCATTTGCGATGTCGACGCATAGTCACCTTTCCGCCCTTACGGCGGGTTACTTAATGAGATGGTCACCCCGGCACCCTGCGAGGCGTACGCTTTCGCAGGGTGCTTTTACTTCGGAGACCGT